>JAOZQY010000004.1:55787-62178 GCA_029931975.1 Bacteroidales bacterium
CAATGCTGTGTGAATTGATTCCCGGATTTATCTCTCGGATCTGGTTGTCGACCCGGATGGAGATGAGGTGTTTCCCCGGGTCAAGATGCCCGTGCAGCGGATAGGTATGGGCAGTCCCCAGGCTGTTCTGAAAGCCGATTTCCTGACCGTCTATCCAGAGCCTGGTTTCCCAGTGTGGACGTTCAAGATGAAGCACGATATTTTTATTACTCCAGTTTTCGGGAATGGTAATCTCTTTCTGGAACCATGCAGCTCCCACATATCTTTTTTCAGCTTGTAACCAGAAGGGGATCTTGATGTTTTCCGCTTCTCTGTACGGAGCATATTCCTCTGCCGTATACCAGGAGCTATCTACGATTTGACTGGTCCAGGAGGTATGGATGGAAATATTATCTCCAATCCCGTTTTCAGCCAGGGATCCGGGCAGAAGTAGTGTATCAGTAAGTCCGGTGTTGTACCACTTCTCAAAGACTCCTTTGTTATCCCGGTCGAGTCGATAGTTCCACTCTCCTGAAAGATCGATTTGCCATGCTTCTTTCTGGGTACATGAACTTATTAGTGCCAGTAAAAGCAGGGTCCATAGCAATCCACCTGAGTTTTTCATGTTTGATTTTTTTGTAATTCCGTTTCTATCTCTTCAAGAGATTTCCCTTTGGTTTCGATGAGCCTGGCTTTGATGAAAAAGAATCCCGCCACACAAATCAGGGAAAAGATCCAGAAGCTTCCCGAGGCATTCACCTTGTTGTTAATGATCGGGAAGAAGTAAGCAAGCAGGGCATTTCCGGTCCAGAGGGCGAAGGTGGCCACGGCCATGGCTGCACCTCTGACTCTGTTGGGAAATATCTCGGAGAGAACGACCCAGGTCACCGGGGCAAGGGTCATGGCATAGCAAGCAATGGCAGCTACCACAAATATCAGGAGGGGCAATCCGGGGGAAGCTGTAAAATAGAGTGTCCCCACCACAGAATAGAGCAGAGCCAGTCCTCCTGAGCCGATCAACATCAGTTTTTTGCGCCCGATTTTATCCACCAGGGCCAGTGCCACAAAAGTGAAGATCAGGTTTACACTTCCGGTGATCATCACATTAAAGAGCATGTCGGAAACCGTATATCCTGCAGCGGAGAAAACCTCTTCAGCATACAAAAAGATCACATTGATACCGCACCATTGTTGAAACAGTGCCAATATAACTCCAAGGAGCACAATGGGGAAAACTGATTTCCCGAATAGGTCCGATGGCGTGCTTTTCCGGGTTTCAGTACCTAAAGAAGATACAATTTCAAGGACTGTTCTTTTTGAATAACGTTCTCCACCAATCCGACTCAGGATGCTTTCCGCTTTATGGGTCTGCGTCCTTTTGATGAGCCATCTCGGACTTTCAGGTACCAACCACATGCATAGAAAAAAGAGAGCTGCCGGAGCCGCTTCTGCCCAGAACATAAACCTCCATCCATGCTGCCCGTTCCATGATTGGAGGATGAAGGAAGCTGTAGCATCTGCAGGCACAGCTTCGGCGATGACCCAGTTGATGACCTGGGCCAGTAGAATACCGATGACGATTGTTAATTGATTCAGGGAGACAAAACGTCCCCGCAGACTGGCTGGTGCTACCTCAGCTATATATACAGGAGATTGATTTGATGCCAGGCCAATCCCTATTCCCCCCAAAATTCGGAATGTAATAAATGTGGCGAAATAGTTCGATCCTCCTGTTCCTATAGCAGAGAACAGAAAGAGAATTGAGGCCAGAATCAGGAGCTTTTTTCTGCCATAGCGCCCTGAAAGAAAGCCAGAGATTACTGTTCCGACGATGCAGCCTACCAGGGCACTGCTCATGGCCCATCCCTGAAGCTTAGGATTTTGGGCGATATGAAAGAACTGCTCATAAAAGGGTTTCGCCCCACCAATGACCACCCAGTCATATCCAAACAGCAAGCCACCAAGTGCAGCCACAAGAGAGATCCCTGTAATATACTTTAGATTGAACTTATCCTTCACCTTGATGACTTTGCCTGTAAATTAAGAAAAACAAAGGAAATCCTGGCTGGAAGTTTATTACTTTCTCCTGCCGGGGGCCTTTGCCGGCTGGCAGTCATACTACAATTTACACCTCGACGGGATAGGGTTCAGCAGCATGCAGATTGGCATTCTGAATGCGGTGTTTTGGGGTATTTTTCCGGAAGGCAAAGCGTTCCTGATTTACTTCATCAAATTCTTAGCCCCTTTGAATTTGTTACGGATAAGTTTATTCAAATCCTTCTCCATATTTTTAAACTGGCTTCGGTTCCCGCAGTCATATAATTCTTCAAAAGGATTCGGATCAATGATGCTGTTGATGAGATCCTGGATCAAAGGTGCTGATTCCAGTTGTGAATAGCTTTCGTAGGTATAGGAAGTAAATGCTGTATTGGGATGGATGCCTCTCATATCAAGCAGGTAACCCTTATCAAGTTGAACAGGTATAGCGAGGATGCCGCTGGTATAGAGATCCGATGGGGCAGGGTAGGAGACTACTTTGTCGCCTGTCTCATTTAAGGTGATCGGAACCAGGTGGGTATAGTCTGCTTTTGTTTTATAGATTATTACCGGAGCCAGCGCCAGGGCTGGTTCCTGACTGATCTTTGAAGTGTTGCATGAAAGCAGCATGGCCATCAGAATTAAGAGTGCTATTTGTTTCATTGTTTTACAAATTTATGAACTGATGTTTGATTTTCCCGGATCACATGTAATAAGTAGACTCCTTCACTCAGGCCGGAGATATTTGTGGAGACAGAGGTGGAGTGGGTATCCATGGTCTGAACCCTTCTTCCTTTTGCATCATAGATTTCCACACGATCGATTATTCCTGAGGATTCGATCTGAATAAGATTCGTGGCAGGATTGGGATAGATGTTCAGTTTGTCCGCTTCCAATGATATGGTTGAGACTATCTCTGTTCTGCTTATTTGGATGTCGAGGAGGTAGCTGCCAGTCTGACCCTCAAAATACGGGCCCACTCCAAACACCAGTTCACCTGCACCCGAATGCACAATACCATTTTCCATCACATCGTCGTATAATTCGGACCAAAGGCCATCAAGGGAGTAGGACCAGATGACATCATTGGAATACACCTCCTGATTGCCGCTGTTATATGAATCATGTGCCCTGGCTGTGATGGTGTAATCATAGCCAGGTTCAAGTTCTATTTTGTAGAAATCGTTATCCGTAGCTATGTGCGTATTTGAACCTTCGGTATCAATGTTTGCTGTATTGTTCACATAGTTTGGAATCAGCACATAGGAAATCTCTGAACTATCGTTCGATTCGTAGATATCCGGGCTTAAAGGGGCAGCCTTTACAATTACTTTGATGGGATTGGTGGCATAGGAGGATCCGGACAGGATCCAGTCACCACCATCTGCTTTGTGGGTAAGTGCCAGTAGATAGCTTCCCGGTTCCACTGAGATGCCTCCTGAAGTAAATACCACATCGTTATAGTAGTATCCGGAATCCAGGCTTGCACCACCTATTTCTTCAACTACCTGGACATAATTCCCTTCCATATCATACAGATCCACTGAAAATGTACCGGTAAATAATCCATGTCCTTCATTCAGGATATCTGCGGTTACTGTAAAAGGCAGGTGTTGTTCAATGCTTGTTCCTTCACTGATAAGGAATTCGCTGTATAGCTCAATATCGCTGGAATAGTAAATACTAAACTCCAGTAAATTTGAATGGAGGCTATCACCAACAGCCATCCAGTTTTCGCCTGTGGGCCGGTAATAGACCCCTGCATAGTAGTCGCCCGGCAGAAAGCTTAAAGAGCCCTCGTTTGCAAAATCAAGACCGCTGTCGTAGTAACTTCTGCCCCCAAGAGAGACTCCTTCAAGTATCTCCGCGAAATCCACAAACACATAATCCTTATCAAAGATAGCTGCGCCAAAGTCGCCTGAAAAGTCGTCTGTTCCATAGTTAGCTATATTTGTATGAATGGAAAAGGGATCAGCATAGAATAGTGGATTTTCCGAAATGCTCAGGCCTTCATAGAGTGTTAAATTATAGCCGGCTTCACCACTACTGGGTGGTTTGATCCCGATAATGGCCTGGTGTCCGCTGTTATAGCCTCCATCACCTCCGCCTATACCGATTCCCCCCGGATCCAGTGCATCGATGGAAAAATAGCCGTCATAATATCCGCCCCAGCCCCAGTTAAAATGGAAGTAGTCGCTTTCGTTATATCCATCGCAAACAAATGCATGCCCGCCACCGCTTCCAAAACCCGCATATTCGATGGGCCGTCCTTCGTTTAGTTCTGTCATAAGCAGATCCGTCCAGGAGGATGTGGTATAGTTGTCCCTGATCACTCCATGAAGTGTTTCGTCATAATTGAAATAGGTCTTAAGTGCATATTCAGCACAGTGGGTAACAGGACTTCTGTCACTAATAACGTATGCTCCGCTACTTTCTACGCTATAATCCATTTCCACACTTACCCCACAATGAAACATCAGGGTTGCAACTGCATCATTGGGTGCACTGACCGCATCGGGCATGGATGACCAGTCGTAGCTGCCTGCTCCAAAATTGGCTGATACTGTACCGAAAAGATCATGGGAATAGGAGTGGTATCCTGATCCCTGTTCCGGGTAGTTCCAGTATCTCATGATCTGTGCCATGGCTGTAGCCACGCAACCTGTAACAGCCCGCTTGCCTTCGAGCTCATCGTAAGGGCATAGGCCGTTTTCATAGGGGCCCTGGCTCCAGGTAGTGATGAGCAGGGGGGCAACGGCAGACGTGGATTTTGTGGATCCTGTGCTTCTCCCGGAAAGCAGTCGTTCCCAGGTAAGTCCGGTTTCATCTGACACCTGTTCCGGATGTGCTTTGATGTACCTGATCTGCTTCTTGTATTCTTCGATCCATTTCTGATAATTCGACGGTATATGGTCCGGATCAAAATGGTTTTCCAGGGAGTAAGCCAGTACCGGGATGGCATCATCATCTGCTGAGATAATAATAAATCCGTCATCGCGGTTGATACTGAACAGATAGAGGAGTTGCTCTCTGGTGTTGCCGGATTTTTTCAGACTCTTTCCGAAGGCCTCATGAGATGTGGCTTGAACCAGGTTCAGCTCAAATGTGGCATTGCTTTTCAATTGATTGGAGACATTCAGCCTAAGGAAGTTCTCTGCTACTGTCCGGGCGGTTTCAACGGGGATCTCTTTTCCAAATAGTGATACAGAGATGATCAGTAATACAAGAGTGATATACGTTTTCATGATTATACTATTCTTTAATTAAGATATAGAAAGTGAATATAGCGATTCTTGAGGTGGCTTCTATGGCTTAGATTCCATTTGTTCTACCATATCCTTAACTGTTTGTTCAAGCGGGATGTAATTCAGGTTCAGATTTTCTTTGCTCTTACTGGCATCCAGTTGAATCGGGATTCCCACATTATTTCTCACGAATTTGGGGCTAAGCCCAAATAATCTTCCGATTATAGCAAGCAGCCATTTGGGTTGGTTAGCTTTCGGTAATTTGTACCTGTCTCCAAACAGTTTTTAAATAATATGGGCGTATGAGAGAATATCAGTGGTGCGTTCCGAAAGAATATGTCGGCCTTCAGCATGGTTTTCCAGACAAAAAATATGTGCCAGCGCCACATCTCTTACATCCACATACCCCATGTATAATTCAGCTCCGCCAAATTTGAATTTACCGGATAGCATATCGGTCATAAATTTTATGCTTTCAGATTGGGAAATCGGGGTCAGCGACGGTCCCATTACGAAGGAAGGATTTAAAACAATCAACTCCCATTTGGATTGCTCTTTTGCCATCTTCCATGCTTTTTTTTCTGCCTGGACTTTTGAAAAGGAATAGGGCTGATGGCGCACCGAACTGCTGGTATTAAACTGCTCCTCGGTGAAGATGGTTAAATGTTGGTTTTTCATGTCGATATTGTCACCATAAATAGCAGCAACACTGGATGTTAGTACCACTTTTTTTACCGAATTTGAATTGTTGACTGCCTCCAGCACATTGACAGTCCCTTTTACAGCAGGATTGACCAGATCTCTTTGGGCATCCTTGACATTCAATATAAAGGGAGAAGCCATATGTGCGATCAAATCACATCCTTTGGCCGCCTCATCATAACTGCCAAACTTTAACAAGTCAGCTTCCCATATCTCCAGGGAACCTTCATTTTTTTTGGCGATATCTGTTAAAAACCGGTACTTCTCTTTCTTACTTTTCTGTCTAACAGTTAATCTTACAGTGTGTCCCTTTTCAAGAAGTCCTTTTACCACCCAGGAACCGATGTAACCCGTTCCACCTGTGACCAGAATTGTATGTTTCATTTTCAGCTTAGAATTTTAGATCATCACAGGAGAATTCCCCAGAT
>JAOZQY010000004.1:62278-109168 GCA_029931975.1 Bacteroidales bacterium
GCAGCAGCCGACTGAGACCTAGTTCATCCGGTGATTGAGTCCCAGGCCCATCTCCTTCAGCTCCGATTAACAGGCCAGCTTCAATTTGCAGGTTCCTCTTTCCAACCGTAGAAGAACAGGAAAAGCATGAGGGCAACAATGATTCATATTTCTGTTTTACTCATTTCTCATTTATTCCGACCTGTGTAGTGTACGAATTCGGACGCCATCTGTCACGCTTGCGTTCAGAATCAATCATTTTTAACAATTGTCATAAATGGCTATAAAATACAGTAAAGCAGATTAATATACCGTTTGGCACGGAATATGATAAAAGTCTGACAACATTGAAATAAAAAAACGCAAGAGTCATGAAAATAACAAAAAAAATATTCTTCAGCATCGCACTGCTTACAGTGGCAACAATAACTTTCGCTCAGCCTTCTTCAAGGAAAGAGAGACTTCTCAACAAGCAAGACAAGCAGCTTGTATATATGCTTACTGATTACAGTCCCAACGAAAACAGCAGGCTTGAAAACTGGATGTACGATTTTAGCACCTGGGCAAATAGCAGAAGTTCTAAGGATGCTTATGAAGCTCCGCTTGTTGCTGAAGCCTATTTCATTGAAAGTGCAGATGTGGTTTATGAGGGAGATCTTTCAATTGAAAGCTGGATGACCACTTCCTTTGAATGTGGTCCTGCTGAGGAGTCTTTGACAATTGAATCATGGATGACCGAGCCTTTTGAGGCTGCCGATTATATTGAAGTGGAAGAGTGGATGACTAAAGCCTGGATTTTTTGTGGAAGTTAATCTGTTATCAGGAAGGCAGACATGAAAAGGTGACAACGCCGGATATCTTCTACGATGGAAGAAGCAGAAAGGGTTCCGCCGCTAACAGCATCAATATCAGATCCTAATTTCAGTTCCCCTCCAGTGTAGCCATTGAATTGAGACAACCATTTCTTCTGACATATGGCTGCACCGTGGGTCGATCGGTAGACGGTGATGATCACCGCCTGTACCGTGAGAGCCTTAGAATAGATGATGCTGTAGTCAAAGTAATCATACCTTCCCTTGGTCCTGGTTGAAAAAAGGTAAGCCTGTATCTCATCTGCCACTTTAACATTGTAGAGACAGTCGCCCGGGTACATATATTCGTTTAGGGACTCATTATCGTCGGGTATCTGAACCTGTTCAATGGAAGCGGTTTCTCCAAAGTGGCTGCGCACGGTCTTGATCTCTTTCTTATGAAGCACGCGCACATCCTGTCCGAATAGTGGCATCAGGAGAGTGAGCTGAAAAAGGATTAGTAGGATCCGGGTTGCTTTCATATCGGATTTCTTTAGAACCATATTGCCACACCGGCATTCAATTGCTGCCTGGAATCTTCAGTCCCTTTGTTTTGAAAAATCTGGTAATCCATCTTTAGCATGGCTCCCCTGGCCATTTTCCAGCCCAGACCGAAGGTCAGATCGTTTCGATTGTTGTTGGGATCAGCTACCATTACACTCTCCACGGATGTATGGGTATTGTATTGTTCATACCTGAAGAAAGGAATCAGCTCTGATTCATAGCGATCAATACCGTGAAGCAGGTTGTAGCCGATCTCTCCATACCATCCGGAGATGGTGCTTCCCATATCGCTCCCGGTAAAATCATTATAGGCGGAAGAGTTTGAGACCAGGCCGTAGTTCAGCTGCGCTCTGAGTTGCAATCCTCCCAGGAGATACCTGGCATCGGCTCCAAACATAGTCAGCCCCACTACAGACGAGTCGGCAACAGCCACAGCAAGTGCATCACCCTTATCCACACCATTGTAGAGCGTTGATTGGGTCTGACCCGTATATCCGGAGAGTCCAAGTTGCAGACCGGAAATTCCAAAGTAGTTTAATCTGAAGCTCAGGTTGGGGGTGTTGATTATCGACTCAGCCCCCTTTTGGCGACCCTTTCGGAATCCATTGGAGCCACCAAGTAGTGGGTCACCGTCATAACTGCTGAACCCATTCATCAGGTAGAGCTGGTAGGAGAGGGCAGCAGTGGGGAATACTCCTGTAAAACCGGCTCCGATTTCACGCCAGGTGGTGGGCACAATGTATTTATCCAGGTTGGGCCGTTCTACCCCGTTAAAAGTAGAAGGTTCATGAAATTCGTTGATGATTCCCATGGGGATCAGCATCAGCCCGCCCCTGAACTTCAGCCATGGCAGGATCTCATACTGGAGGAAGGCCTGTTCCACATATACCTCCTTTACATGCTCAAACTCCACCTCGGAAACAAACTGTGTTTTTTCATTGAATTTGTAGCCGAACATAAGCACCATTCGGTGTACATCCAATCCCCCTTCATTATAGATTCCGCCCCCCAGTGGTTGGTTGTAGTCTATCTGCGCATATCCCCCGATGGTGAGACGATCCTCCTCCTGCATCATTCTTCCACTGGTATTCACTTGTTCCTGACCCCTTATAGTCGTATAAATAAAGAATAAACCGATTGCTACGGGGACTGTTTTCAATAAAGCTTTTGTCATGATAGATAATTTGCAATTAATGCTGCAAACCTATGGCAAATTTGGGGTTTCATAGTTGTTCCGGACTTACTGGTAGAATCATTCTAAATAAGAAATACGTTTAAGCGCCACAATGATAACGCCTTACACGTATTACTGTTTTGCTTATTTAGATGAGAATACCTATTAGTAGGTAGGTGGAATTTTGCTCCTGTAAACCAGGCAAAAGGACTACTGTAGTTCACAGGCATCGTTTTTACTACATCTATAATATCTCCCTGAATGCTTTTTGTAACAGCTGTGTCCATCCCATTGTGGCTGCATGCCCCTTATCGGTCAGAGGTGTTCAGGGGCAACAATTATGAGCATCTTGATAAGCTAAAGAAAAAGTAACACCAGTCATATTCCGGAATGGTGTTACTTTTTCACTTGCCCTATTCCGGGAGACCAAAGGCAAAATAGAGCTTGCCCGGATAGTTCTCATAGAGCCCCTGGATCATAACGCCTCCTTTCTCCTGCCTGAGGGATTTTCTTATATCGTCGATTGATGTAATCTTATGGTTATTGATCCCGGTAATGATAAATCCTTCTCTGATCCCGGTTTGGTTTTTCAGAACCCCGTTATTAAGTTCTTTAACTTTTACCCCGCCTTCAATTCCAAGCTTTTCAGAGGTCTCCTTCTCAAGCTCTTCCAGGCTAACTCCCAGGATATCGATGATGTCCATTTCGGCTTTGGCGACCAGCTTTTTCTCGCCTTGCTGATTGGCAAGTTTTACCTGGAAGCTTAGTTCCTTGCCATGCCTGTCAACTGTTACAGTAACCTCATCTCCGGGCCTGTGCCTACCAATCTGCTCCAGAACGTCTGAAGTTTGCATTACGGGATTTTGGTCGATCCTGGTAATAATATCTCCGGACTTGATGCCGGCCTCTCCGGCTGCACCATTTTCCGATAGTTCGGCCACGTATGCTCCTTCACTGCTCTTCAAGGATTCCTCTTTCACAAGTTCACCATCGATTTCCCTGATCATGATGCCAAGGTAGGCCCGCTGTACAGTGCCGTAATTCATCAGATCTTCCACCACTTTGCTAATAATGTTTGCGGGAATGGCAAAACCATAGCCCGTATAGGATCCGGTGGGACTGGCAATGGCGGTGTTTATGCCGATCAGCTCACCATTCAGATTGACCAGGGCACCGCCACTGTTTCCTGGATTGATAGCAGCATCGGTTTGAATAAAGGCTTCAATGGCCGATTTATCGTCAATTATATTGATGTTTCTTCCTTTGGCAGAGATAATCCCGGCGGTTACCGTGGAATTAAGGTTGAAGGGGTTTCCGATGGCCATGACCCACTGACCCACTTCTACCTGATCCGAGTTTCCCAGGGGTATTGCCTGCAGACCCTTTTCGCTGATCTGCAGCAGGGCCACATCGGTGGAAGGATCGCTACCCACTACTCTGGCCTTATAGCTTTCGTTGTTATGCAGCGTGACTTCAATATCATCTGCGTTTTCGATGACATGATTGTTGGTAACAATATAGCCTTTGTCGCTGATGATGACGCCCGAGCCGGATCCCATGCTAACATAGGGTTGGGACTCACCCTGCATTTGTTGCTGCTGTTGTCCCCGTGGAGCCGGAGTTCCCTGGAAGAACCTGAAGAAATCATCTCCAAACATATCCCCGAAGGGATTTTGAGGACTGTTTGAATAAGGTCTGGATGAGGATTGGACCTTCCGGGCCGATTTGATATGAACCACCGAATTCATTACTTCTTTTGATACCCCGGTGAAATCCAGCGGGACATAGGCCCCATTCTCATTGACAGTGTAGACGGCATGGTGAACCGGCATTTTCTCCTGCTCCTGAAGAGTCAGCATAGCTTCGCTGTGACTCATTCCTGTGAGTATAAAGACTGCGATGGTAAGTGCACTTCCAACCAGGGAAGGAACCATCATTTTAATAAACTTTTTCATTTTCTTTCCTCCAATTTAATTTCTTTCATTATTGATATTTTTCCCCAATGGTTTAAATTCCAGGATGACCTTGATAAGGTTCCGGTCCATTACCTGGCTTGATAATACAGTGTATTGATATCCAGATGAAAGTTTGATCTCTGTGAAACGTATATCTATGAGCTCATCTTCCAATTCGTGCCCACTTTCCCTTCCGATGAGATGCGTCCGTATGGGTTTGCTTATAGGTATATCCAGTGGGGCCTCCAGAATCAGGCTGTCACCTTTCAGCAGGGCATTTATTTCCCTGCCTATCATTTGATTGGTTTCGACCATGACTATCAGGTGCATTCCTATGCGGTCCCAGATGAATGTGGCATTTCCAATTCCAATGGGTTCGCTCAAGCTTGAAAATTGATTTCTCATCCGTTCGGATGAGGCGCGATAGGCGATACGATTTCTATTCATGACAAAATATTTTATATGAATAACTGTACATGCAAATTGACGCACAAATTCCTTAGAATAGTATAGGTATTGTGTTAAGAATCCTTAACGGAACCGTTAAAGAATATTAAATGGAATTTGAATGAAGCTTTCGCTTACACTGCTTAACTATTTTATGCTAAAACACAAGGCTATGCTAGAGAAATTCCTCAAGTGTGTTAACAATACCCGCTTTGATATCTTCCCAGTCCATTTTGCACAACATGACAGGATCAGGTTCTTGGTCAGCATCTGTGAAATAGGTCAGGCTTTTCAGGACAAGAAATTCTGAGCCATCATAGTACTTTCTGGAATAGAACTCAAGCATCTGCTTTAAACTAAAATACTGGAGAATATGCGAAATATCTATAAAATCCTTCTTTGTACCTCGTCCAGTTATGGCCGAAAGTTTCATTGCTGCAATGTCTTCCAAATGCGCCAATTTAATGCCATCTTCTATCTTCACAGCTGATAGCCAGGGATATGTGTAATTAACAATATCTACTTTAATTCCTTCAATGGAATAAATGGTAATATTTTCTGATTTCTGAAGAATAGTGACACTGTTAAATGTTTTCAGGGCTTTTGAAACCAAAAAATCGTCTGCCTCAAGCGATCCAAACAGATCAAGATCAATAGATTTTCGGTGCCCCAATTGCAGGGCCAGGGAGGTGCCACCCACCAATCGCAGCTCATTGAAAACCTGCATTTGAAGCAAACGCTTCAGGATTTCCAGTGTGGAGGGATCGACTGTTTGGTAATGTAGCATTGGAAATTCTCTATTGGTTCCTTAGAAATGGTTGAAATAAAACTTAACGATTTGCTATCCAGATCTCTGAATTTCAACACAACTGCTGTAATCTCTTCCAGACTGAAATGCTTAGAAAGCAGATTCCAATCGCCAAGCAGACCATATTCCAGAATTCGTTTCACAATGAATGGAAAATCCTCCTTTGTTCTTAGCTTGTTCGCATCCACATCCCAGAACAGATGTGAGGAGAGCTTGGATATTTGAAAATCAGAATTCTTCAATTTGTAACTGTTATTGCTGCATGCAGATAGTTCAAAAATAGTGATTTCATAATTACTAACACCTCGTTTCTGCTATTCTTCTTTTTTGTTTTTTTCAATACCAATATTTTTCTGATAAGGGAGTACTTCTTGGGACAAGAACGGCTTCCCGAAAGCTTTCTACGTATTCAACGTTCCATTGTGGTAAACAGGGACAAGGTTCAATCTCTCAACAGGGAAATTATTACTGTCAGTGAAGTTGATTTACCCCTGAGTCGGAAGTACAAGGATGGGGTATTTGGCTGCTTAACTTTAGAATAGGTATGCTAATCCCAGTTCAGGATCACCTTTCCGCAGTTTCCCACTTCCATTACATCGAATCCCTTCTGGAACTCGTCGATGGGAAAGCGGTGGGTGATCATGGGTGAAAGGTCCAGTCCCGACATAAGCATTTGCTCCATATGGTACCAGGTTTCAAACATTTCACGTCCGTAAATACCTTTCATGGTTAGCCCTTTGAAGATAATGCGGTTCCAGTCGACCTTTGTGGAAGAGGGGAGTATGCCCAGGAGTGAGATCTTGCCGGAATTGTACATATGATCCACCAGTTGATTAAAGCCAGCCGGTGCTCCTGAACATTCCAGTCCGATGTCAAATCCGATCATTCCCAGTTCATCCATAACCGCTCTTAAATTCTCTTTCAAAGGATTGACTACTCTGTTGGCACCCATTTTTTTTGCCAGTTCGGCCCTGTAAGGGCTGATCTCGGTGGCCACCACATAACGCGCGCCTGCAAAGCGTGCCACTGCTACTGCCATACTTCCGATTAGTCCGGCACCGGTTACCAGCACATCTTCACCAATCATCGGGAAGGAGAGTGCGGTATGGGTAGCGTTTCCAAAGGGATCCATAATGGCCAGGATCTCATCAGGAATCTGGGCATTGATCTTCATGACATTGCTGGAGGGAACCTTCACATATTCGGCAAAGGATCCGTTGATGTTTACCCCGATGCCGATGGTGGTCTCGCAAATATGTTGTCTGCCGCGACGGCAGTTCCTGCAGTGTCCGCATGCAATATGACCCTCTCCTGTAACCCGGTCTCCCTCTTTAAATGCCTTCACTTCACTTCCAAGCTTTGCAACATGTCCGGCATATTCATGCCCGGTGGTCAGGCCAATGGGGATAGTGCGCTGTGCCCATTCATTCCATAAATAGATATGCAGGTCTGTACCGCATATGGCCGATTTGCTAACCTTGATTAATACTTCATTAGGACTGATCTCTGGAGTGGGGACATCCTCCATCCATATCCCCTTTTCTGCTTTGGATTTTACGAGGGCTTTCATTGTAGTACAAAATAAAAATAATTATTCCAGAATGATTGAACTTAATTCAAAACCAGTTAGTTGATTGGGATGCCGGGAGCCAAAAGCCGCTGTATGTTCCGTATCCCAAAGTAGTTTGTTTCCTTCGAATTTGAAGGTGAAGTTCATGCTCTGGGGTGTTTCGTAGTAGATCAGGTTTACCCTGTAAATGTCCGGGGCTTCCCAGGCACCGCTGGCGGCTACCTTTTGAGAGACCAGTTGTGGATGGGGCAGAACTCCCGGCTCTGTTTTTTGGAAGCCCGCTTTTAAGGTATATGTTTCCTGGTCAGTGTTGATGGTGAGTTCGGTGGGTGAAGCTTCAAAATTGAAGGAAATGCTACGGATGGAACGGTTGTTTTCATCCAGGGTGTAGGTAAGTCCGGATAACTCTGATGCCAGGGTGGAGCTTTCTTCTCCCTTTGCTAAAGTCATAGCCAGATCCTGCAGTTTTTGATTCATCTGCTTCACTCCCTCCTGATCGGCCGGGAGGGAGCCTTCCTTAAAGGCCGGAAGCAGGTGCTCCCAAACCACGTTAAGGATTCCCTGCAGATCGTCCGATCCGGAGGTGATGGCCAGCACAGCATCCTGCTCGGGCAATACCAGGCAGTACTGACCAAAGGCCCCATCGCCCCGGTATGCATTGTGCCGGCACTGCCAGAACTGGTAACCATAACCCTGGTCCCAGTCGCTCTCCGGGTTGCTTCCATTTGAAGTCTGGTTGCCGGTTGCAGCTTCCACCCAGGCTTCAGAAATCAACTCTTTTCCTTCCCATTTCCCCTTCTGAAGGTAGAGTTGACCCAGTTTGGAGATATCTTCAGTGCGTACACTTAGTCCCCATCCTCCCACATTGATGCCCATGGGATCCGTTTCCCAGGTGGGATTTTTAATGCCCAGAGGCTCAAAGAGGCGGGGTGTGAGATAGTCCAGTGTGCTTATGCCGGTCACTTTCTGGATGATGGCCGAACACATATAGGTGGCCATGCTGTTGTATTGGAAATGGGTCCCCGGTTTAAAGTCTACCGGGTGGGCCAGGAAGGCTTTCGGCCAGTTGTCTGTTTTCATGTTCCGGAAGGTGGGTTCGTGCAAATGCCCGGTGTTCATCCGGAGCAGGTCGCTAATGCGCATGGCTTTCAGATTGGCGGAAGGTTCTTCCGGGACATCTTCCGGGAAAAAGGAGATCACCAGGTCATCGATACTTAACAATCCCTCATCCTGTGCGATCCCGATGGCAGTGGAGGTAAAGCTTTTGGAAAGTGACCACAATAGGTGGTTACTCTCCGGGTTATATGGTGCCCACCACCCCTGGGCCACAATGTTGCCGTGCCTGCGCAGCATCACGCTGTGTATGGCATCGGGCTGTGCAGCTTCCAGTGCCTCCACAAAGTGCATAATGTCTCTGGACGAGATCCCCGCTTCCTCGGGGGTGCTGTGACCAATGGTGCTGTTGGTTTCATTATTCTGTACTGTGGAACATGCGGTGATTCCCAGCAGCGGAATCAGAGTAAGGATGAAAAGGAGTTTTCTCATATTCAGCTTATGGATTATTTGCTTCTTCCGCCAATACGCATGGGATCGTCTTTATATCCCAGCTTCTCCCAGTCCAGTCGTTTAGATCCATTTCTGCTGTGACAGGCAGTACACCGCAATGATTTGGAGGCAGGGGCCACCATATGATTGATGGGCCAGTACATCTCTGTTTCGACAAAACCATATTTTCCGGAATAGTCCAGATTGATCTCGGTCATTCCCAGTTTGGATGCTTTGTCCCAATTGAAGGTTTTCCAGTAGCCATCTTTTCCAAAGAGTTTCGGAGCGATTAAATAGTTGTTTTTTGAATCGTAGATCTGTTTGCCCCGCATTACTTTGAAGGGTGTGATTTTAGCCGATTCATCATCGATGCTTCCTCTGAGGCTGTTAAGTTCGACCACTTTCTCGGGATCTAGTTTATCCCCGAACTGATAGTAATCGGCCCGACCGTTGTGCCACCCGTATTCCGGGACGATATTCTTTGCCCATAGGAAATCGCCTTTCTTCTTATCATAGAGCGGCATCCCGAGCTCATCTTTCTCAACACTCTTGTTCTGTCCGGCTGTGGACCAGTCCCACCATATCTTGGTAGGTTCTTCACGGGCAAAAGTGGGAATGTGGCAGGTTTCACATGCCACCGATCCGATGTGGTCATTCACTATTTTCCTGGTATGAGGTTTCTCATCGTGGCAATCCAGGCAAGAAATGTGGTTGGTGCCGGCGGCCAGTGAGCCGTGACTTGCCCCCAGGATCTGGTGGTTCTCTCCGGCGTGACAGTCGGAACAGCTGAATCCTAGATTTCCCATATGAACGTCCAGTTTCGGGGATGGATTTATCATGCTTCCATCCATATCTCCATGTTTCACCCCGGTTCCGCCACCACCATTGAAATGGCATACACTGCAGTTTTGAATGGTGGTTGGCCCCACACTTTGGGCCACCTTGACCAGGTCCACTGAAGGATCAGGCATTCCTGCTCCTGTCGGAAATTTCTTATAGCTTCCGGTCTGGTCGTGACAGATCAGACAGTCAATATTGTTACCATCAGTGAAGTTGAAGGTGTTATCCTTCCAGCCGTAACCTATATGACAGCTGGTACAACGGGCCCAGTTTGAGGAGAGGGATATACAATAGTTATTGATAAGGTTTTGTTTACCCAGTCGCATCGTTACACCCTCCTTATTGACAAACTTATCACCCAGCCAGTTCCAGTGCCTGCTACGCATAATATCCTGATCAATCCCGTCATGGCACATCAGGCAGGTTTCTGTTACTTCCTGGGGACTTGTAAAAGGGCCTTTCATATATTCAGAATGATCTTCCTGTGCAAAAACGGTGAGACCAAATACTAGCGTGAAAAGTACTGTTGTCAGGGTTTTCATATCATACAGTTTTAGGATTAACTAAATGTATAATATTTTTACGATTCCCGCTAAAGATATCTTGCTGTTATAGGGAACAGTTTTTATTGCTTCGCATCAGCAGGGGAATTGACTCATTTCTTTTTCTTAATCTGAACCGCATCGGCATTGTATGAGAATACCTCCTCCAAAGATGTATCAAAGATTTGGGCAAAACGGAAGGCCAGTTCCAGGGAAGGGGAGTAACTCCCCTTCTCTATGGCCACGATGGTCTGCCTTGATACCTTCACCCTGTCTGCCAGCTCCTGCTGGGTCATTTCGCCGGTATTGAACCGTAGCTTGCGAATGTTATTCTGTATGCTGCTTTTCGTCATCTCAGATTCCTTTGCGGTAGTAATAGATTTGCGAGCCATTGTCGACGATCTCAGCGATTAGCCCGAAAATAACAAAAGCAATGAATATCCAGTGCACCGGCATACCCAGGGCCAGACCTATCACTGAAATGACAAAACCGCTGGTAAATGCGTAATAGGAATTACGTGTGCCTTTCAATTTGACCAGTTTGTCCCGCTCATCCTCCACCGGCGCCTCCATTTCCCGGGTGGCAATGGCATTGATGATATGGAAAACAATTTGTATGATTATGCGTATTGCAACAGATATGCCTATGAAGACGAGGAATACAATCCCCCAGGTTCTGTAGTCTTCTCGTAAATCGAATTGTCCCTGCAGCTGTCGTTGATATACCATCCAGGCATAGATTGCTGTTACCAACAATCCGCTGAAAATGTTGACGATATTTTGTTTCTCTTGATAAGTCATGATTTCAAAGGATTATGTATGTTTAACTATACTATATGTAAATGTATCTTTACACAAAGATAAGTAAATTATATATAATGTCAAGTAAACACGACATTATATTTTGAAATGCACTACTTGTGACCAGGCAGGGCCGAGCTGCAAGAATTAGCTTTGTGGGATTGGAAGAAATAAATTAAAATAAATCAGGATCCCATGTCATGCACAGGATCCTGAAATTTTAAGAATCACTCTATTTTATTAACAATCGCTTGCTAATTGCACCGGCTCTGATGATGTACATACCATCATGAAGATCAGAGATCTGTATGGTGCCTGATATCTCATTCTCAAATTGGAACTGCTTGACCAGGTTTCCCATAATCGAGTAAAGCTCAAGGGTTCCGGTAAAGGGCTCAGCAAAGCGCAAACGTACAACTTCACTGGCCGGATTGGGATAGAAGGTGAAGCTATTCATCAATTCCTGTTGAATTCCCACTGTGGCTTCCATTACAATATCAATGGTCATTGTTGCTTCAGTAGTTTCAAATGCGGTAGATTCAATATCAAAGTATCCTGCCTTTGTTACTGTATAGTGGTAAGAGCCTGCTGCCAATTCGGTGGATGTTTCACCGTTTGCATCAGTGGCCATTAATGCGGCTCCGTTTACCATTACTACAGCGTTTTGAACTGGGGAGGATGTGAGTGAATTGGTAATTTTGAATATTACCTCATTCATGCTACCAAAGGCAATTTGTACCGGGCTATCTGCCGGATTGAATATGCCAGAGGCTGTATTGGAAATATCTGCATAGTGATAGCTAATGAATTCCAGAATAGAACCTCTTCTGTCGTCACGGTACTTCGGAATGGGCAGACTGATTGTACCACCTGTCCCGGTGGAGAAGGCACTAATCTTTTTTGTTTTCAAATCATTACTCTCATTGAAATAATCACCTGAAATCAGCAAGCTTACAGGGGCTGGACTTCCATCCACCGTTGTTTCGAATGTTGTTGATCCAATATCAATATTCTCAGTTGATGCACCTGAAACTTCAAGATTTGCCGTATGGAATACATTGTCATAGGCATCAGGAACATAACCAAGCCAATCTATTAATGGCGCTTCGTTTCCAGCTTTATTCAAATAGGTAAATGTTGTACCATCAATGGTAATGGTCTCATTCTTTCCGACTGTGTAGACCATGAAGTCGTAGCTACCATCAGGCAAGCCCAGGGTGATTTCTCCCGAAGCATCGCTGACAGCGATGAGATCTTCGATACGAATGCCTATCCCCTTCACAGCTTGTCCACCGGAAGTGATCACAAATACTACATCGTTGGCTGAAGGCAATGCAACCAGAACCGGACTGTCATTTGGGTCAAATTTCCCGTTCACCATTCCCAGCAAATCCTCAAAGAAGTAGTTCTTAAATTCAAGGATGGGACCTTCTCGGCTGGTGCGGTGAGTAGGCAGGGGAATGCTGATATTCCCAGTGGCATTACTTCTTACCTGGACAATGGTTTTGACCTGCCTGTCTCCACTTCGGTTAATATAGTCTGCTTTTACGGCAAAGTCGGCAGGCGCTGCAACACCCCCAACGGTGGTCATAAATGCAGTAGTTGCCAGAGCAATGCTTATACTGGCATCGCCTGAGACAATTACAGAACCTCTGTTAAAGATATTGTCGTAGCGGTTGTCATAATCAGATCCACCGATATCCAGATAGTTAAACGATTCTCCACCCACAGTCAGTGTTTCATCAAGGCCCATGGTCATTACTAAATAATCATATTCTCCTACGGGCAGATTCAGCACAATCTGACCTGAGGCATCTGTGGTGGCTTTTATTTTATTCACACCTATAGTCATTCCCTGAACAGGATTAGCACCGCTCATTACCGTAAAGGTGATGATATGTTCGGCGGGAATGTTTATTTCGACCGGACTAATACCTGGGTCGAAAAGACCCTGAGTGCTAAGCGCCAGATCTGAATAAAAGTAGTTATAGTATTCAAGGGTGTCACCATTGCGGTTGTCTCTGGATATTGGCAATGGAACAGAAATGATTCCCGAAGCGTTGCTGGTCAAGGTAGTTAGAGTTTTACGTTTCGCCATATCGTTCTCATTTATATACCCGGCTGAGATATCAAATTCCAGGGATGCTGCAGTTCCTCCAATTGTGGTTTGGAATGTGCTTGAAGTAAGCGCAATATTCACTGAAGCCGCACCCGAAACAGTAAAGGGGGTATTTTCAATAAATATATTATCAAATGCATCTGGAGTTCCGCTTCCACCCTTATCCAGAAAGGTGACTGTATTGTCACCCACTGTAATGGTCTCCGGGCTTCCATCGGTATATACTGAATAGCTGTGATCTCCGGCAGGAAGGTTGATGATCACCTGGCCCGAAGCATTGGTTTGGTAGGCTTCTCCATTCACTCCAACGGAGATTCCTTCCACTGCAGTTCCTCCGGCTTCAACAGTAAATGTTGTCTCATAGAGTGTTGGAAAGTCAATCAAAACCGGATTGTCGTCTACTTCGAAAGTATCGGTTAACAATCCGCTCAAGGCCCAGTACTGGTAATAGGAGAAGGCCAGGGTATCATCATTTCTTGTATTCCGATGAGTTGGCAGGGGCAAGGCAATATCGCCACTGGCATTGCTGGTTAATTCTGCAATGGTTTTGATTTTGCCTCCTGAATATTCTGCAATCACATCGAAACTGGCAGATGCATCAACTCCCTCCACTTTGGTTTTAAATGGCGTTAAGGGTAAAACCACATCTTTTGTACCCGCACCTGAAACTGTCAGGGCTGCGTTGGCCACAAAGATATTTTCGTAGCTATCCTCTCTACCTTCTCTTCCACCGTCATCTTTGTAGATATATGTATCTCCTCCGATCTTAAAAGATTCAGGATAGTTGCCTGAGAAAACGGTGTAATAATATGTGCCATCAGGTAGCTCAAAGCTAAGCTCTCCCTGTGCATCTGTCTGGAGTATTTGTTCTCCAATGCGCACATAAATACCCTGGACTGCAGCGCCCCCAGCAGAAATGGAAAAGTCAACAGTACTTACAGCAGGTAATGTTACACTCACCGGGCTTACCAGAGGATCAAAAGCAATGGTGTTATTGCCGTGGCCGGCGCTGGTATAGAATGTATCAAAACTCAGGATATTTCCCTCCCTGTCATCCCTGTGGGTGGGCAAAGGCGCAGTGATTGTTCCGCTCTCATTGCTACTTAAAGTGGTAATGGTTTTGTTTTTCAGAGTACCATTCCGGTTCATATATTCTGCAATAATATCAAAATTCACAGAAGCAACACTTCCTCCAACTGTTGTATTGAATGTGGTGGCAGGGAGAGTAATGCTTTTAGTCGCTGCAGCAGTAATGCTGATTGGACTTGTATTAACAAATACATTATCATATCTGTCACTACTACTACTTCCTCCGTCATCATTGTAGATAAAAGAGTTGGTACCTATGGTAAGCTTTTCAGGGCTTCCTGCAATATAAAGCATGTACGAGTAGTCTCCTGCAGGCAAAATGAAGGAGGCCAGACCATTTACATCTGTTTTCTCTGTTGCTTCATCGATTCGGATGGTAATTCCTCCAACTCCCATACCGGAGGACTGAACATTAAAGGTAAGTTCATGCCTTGCTGGTAAATCTATAGTAATCAGGCTCCCGTCAGGAGTGAATGTGTTTGTATAAATACCGGAAAGTGCGGAGTATGAATAGTTGGAGAAAGCCAGGGTATCATCATTTCTTGTATTCCGATGAGTTGGCAGGGGCAGGGCAATATCGCCACTGGCAGAGCTGGTGAGCTGAGCAATGGTTTTAATTTTGCCCCCGGAGTATTCTGCAAAAAGCTCAAAATCAAGGGATGCATCCACCCCTTGATCTTTTGTCTTAAATGGGACTACAAGCAAGTCCACATCTTTTGTGCTTGCACCTGAAACTGTCACAGCTGCGTTTTTCACAAAGATATTATCGTAGCTATCCTCTTCGCCCTCTCTTCCTCCATCATCCTTGTAGATATATGTATCTCCTCCGATCTTAAAAGATTCAGGATAGCCACCTGAAAATACTGAATAGTAGTAGGTTCCATCGGGCAAATCGAGACTAAGCTGTCCAAGAGCATCAGTTTTCAGGGTTTCACCGGCAACAGTCACATAAATACCTTCAACTGCTGTACCCCCTGCAGTAATGGTAAAATCAAGCCTTGCCTCCGTTGGAATTGCAACATTCACCGGGCCTACCAAGGGGTCAAATGCAGTGATATTTTGTTCATATAGATCGCTGGTAAAATAGGAATCAAAGCTCAGGATGTTTCCCTGTCTGTCGTCCCTGTGTGTGGGTAAGGGGACGCTAACTGTACCACTTTCATCGCTAGTTACGGTAGTTAGAGTCTTGGTTTTAAGACTGTTGTTTCTATTGAGATATTCTGCCAGAACGTTAAAAACTCCCGATGCTGCACTACCACCGACAGTGGTAGTAAAGGTGGTGGAGGTAATAGTGGCATCAACACTTGTTTCTCCTGAAACGGTGAAGCTGGTGGGGGACTTAAAAATATTATTGTATCTGTCGTCAGGATCACTTCCGCCTGTTTCATAGTAGTTGAAGGTAGAGGACCCCACAACTATGGGCTCAGTAGAACTGGCGGTATAGACCATATAGGTGTAGTCTCCGTCGGGAAGAAATACTGTTGCCACGCCTAGAGCGTTGGTCTTAAGTACTATCCCTTCAACCCCAAGGGAAATTCCCTTCACAGGAGTTCCATCCGAAGTGACAGTAAAACTTACCTTATTTTGAGCCAAACTAGTGGCTGCCAATGATAAAAATAACAAAATGACTACACCTGGCAGCCATTTTAAGCGCTTGGTAAATGTTGAAATCATAGGATTTTTTTGAGTTGTTAAACTTTTGAGTTTATTAGCCCATTAGGTTAATTGCTTTTAGCCTAAATTCAGAAACGTGGGACTGCTATTTTGCAGGAAATCATTCAGACTTTTGTGGATGAGCGTATTGACCACTATTGGTTTTCAAACCATGGGGCAAAATGAAAAGTATGCCCGGGTTGAGAATATGGTCTATGCAATATTAAAACATGATTTATGACTGGTAATCCCCCGTGCTTTCATTTATCATCTTCTTGGTGAATCTGTGAAGTTTGGTGATTTTGGCATTCTGCCGGTAGGCTTCAGGTACAACTCGTATAGCATCTTCTTTATTCTCTGTCTTAATGATTAGCCATGCCTTATTTTCACCTTCCATGCACCCCCATTCAACACTTGAAACCAGATGTGACCTTGATGCGAAAAAAACTTCTATTGCTCGTAAACATGAGGCTCTGTCCCCTCCGTGTTTGACTTCTATCAAATATTTGTTCATAGTATTTTTCTCTTCAGTTATTATGGAGGGTTCATTTTCAAGATACCACGACTATTAATGTAATAAATCGAATTAAAAACAATTAACATCTTATTTAACAAGAGATTAAGCGGTTTATTTATGAACTTTTCCTATCCTTTTCAACATTTCGACTTATTAATTGTTTGATAAGCTTAAGATAGTGAGCATGATGAAGCGGACAGCCGTGGATGTGCTGAATAAACTACCATCGGTTTCGGTGTCGCCCGATGGTGAGGTGTTGGTTCGCGGTACCACCGACTTTATGTTCTATCTGAATGGCAGGTCCACCCAGATGGACCCAGCCCTGTTGCTGGGGCAAATTTCCGGCAATGCCATTGAAAACATTGAAGTGATCACGGTTCCTACGGCAAAATATGATGCTCAGGGTAAGGGCGGCATCATCAATATCACCACTAGAACTTCCGGGATTGGGGGTTTATCGGTAAGTACAAATCTCATGGGAGGCGGTGCACGAATTTTGGATACCACCAACAATGCCTACAAGCATATGGTGGCCAGTGGTGAACAGATTTTTTACCAGGATAAGCTCTACACCCGCATGGTTCCCATTGCTGAAATTGACATTTCATACGCTTTCAATACCAATGGTAAATCGACCAGAAAAGTGGGCTCTTTCGGGAAGAGTGAGTTCTATGCGCCATCAGCCGGCTATGACTTCGAATAGATCACATACTTCGTAAGCAGGGCGAAGAGGGGAAATCCTATGCTCAGCAACAGTTGGGTATCGAAACCTATCACGGCTTCGCCATGTATGGAATTAAATGAGTGGAAGATCATAAATATGATAATTCCCAGCAGCAGGTGCTGTATGACTCCAAACATCCAAAAAAGTGTTTTATTTGTCATGATTCAATATTTAAAGATTTCATTACAAGGTTCTTATATTTTCTACTGATGGGCACTTCAACTTCACCCACTTCAATGCTTGAGGCAGTGAAGGCGGTGATGTGATCGATGGATACGATGTACGAGTTGTGAGATCTGATGAAGTGATCGCCCGGCAGTGTTCGCTCAATTGTTGTGAGGCTGCATCGGGTCATTACATGCTTTTCTCCTGTATGTACTTTGATGTATTCACCCATGCTTTCAATTAAACTGATCTCCGATAAGAAGACTTTATGGATTTTTCTGTTGTCTCTGAGATACAGGAAGGCATCTTGGGATAGAGGGGATGTTGAACCGCTTAATGAGAATGTGCAGGACAGAGATTCATAGTAATGATCAATTGCCTGGAGAAATCTCTTGAAAGAAATGGGCTTGAGCAGATAGTCAACCACATGAAGTTCGAAGCCATCCAGGGCATACTTTCTGTAGGCAGTGGTGATGATGGTTTTGGGAGGACTCTTCAGGCTCCGTAGAAAGTCCAGACCACTTAAACGGGGCATGCTGATATCCAGGAAGATCAGGTCAATGCGGTTTTGCTTTAGGAATGAAAGGGCTTCAAGTGCATTTTCATGTTCATGCACAATTTCAAAATCATCCAGTTTCTTCAAGTGGGACCTTATCACATCCCTGGCAATGGGTTCATCATCAATAATCAGGCATTTGATTTTCATTTGTTTGCTTTTGATTGGATGTTCAGGGATACAGAAAAGGTAGTTTCATCTTCACGGATGACCAGGCTATGTTGCCGGGGATAGAGAATCTCGAGTCGTTTTTTCACGTTCGCCAATCCTACTCCGCCTGCAGGAACTGCATTTTCTTTTGCTTCCTGGAACTTGCTGTTTTCGATCTCAAAGCTAATCTCACCTTTGCTGGTCAGGACCCTTATTCTGATCCAAATCCCGCTGATCATTTTGCTGGCACCGTGCTTGAAGCTATTCTCCACAAAGGGGAAAAGAAGCAAGGGAGCTATGCTGGCATCCTCATCTTCCAACTCTTTTACCATCTGGATCTTAAGCCTGTTGCCATATCTGAATTTTTCCAGTTCGATATAGTTTTCAATAAAATCAAGCTCCTTGTTTAAGCTGTAATTCTCTATAGAACATTCATAAAGAACAAAGTGCAGCATCTCGGAAAGCATCAGGATTCCTTTGGGCGCACCGTCCGATTTCTGCATGGCCAGTCCGTAGATGTTATTGAGTGTATTAAAGAGAAAGTGGGCATTTAGCTGGGACCTGAGAGCACTAAGTTCGGCCTGATGCTTCTGCTTTTCCAGTTGAATTTTCTCCTCCCGTTCTCTGATGCTTTCCTTGAAAAGTTTAATACTGAACGCGATGAAGATGATCAGTCCCGTCTCAAAATAGAATGGAAGCAGGTTGTAGTCCACCAGGTTTTTGAGAGTGATCTCTTCTCCACTCAGGAACATCACCAGTATCCTGGGCAAGAGCGGTTCAAACGATAGTATTAGAAGGAGGATCAATCCAAGTCGGATATACTGCTTTCTTTTGAGGTATCCAGGAAGTATCCTATAGTTGATCAGGTAGACCAGCATCATGGTGAAAGGAAGCATTACCATCGATGAAAGAAAGAGCCAGGGATAATTTTTAAATACTGGTCCGTAGATCACTGCAAAAATCAGGATGAAGCTCATCCAGAAAGCAGTGTGCTGCAAGATTCGTTTTCGATTCAGCTCTTTCATCATAGCGGAGTAAAACAAAGTTAGATGCTTCAACCATAGAATAAAAGTAATTCAGCCATTTACCACCTTGGAACTCCAATTGACCTTTTCAACGGGTTATCGTGCAGTTTGTTACCGGGGAATGGAACTGAAACGGCATTTGTAAGAGGAAAGATGATCGCAATTGAATTATATGGAAATGGATGATTCTGTATGGTATTATTGGGACATGAAAACCATTTTCACTTCCATTCTAGTTTTGAGCTTCCTGCTTTCAAGTGTGCTTCTGTTTTCACAGAATGAGTACGATCGCGGACTTTTGCTGGGATTTAATATCTCCAATTTCACCGGATCGGAACCAGGCCTTGAGAATAGTAGCACAATTCCGGGATTGAGCATTGGCTTTTTCCAGGAGTTTGAGTTGGGATCGCATTTTTCTTTTAGGCCTGAAATCGCATTTACCACCAAAGGCAGTCGTTTGCAGACTGTTGGGGATTTATTTCTTCATCAGGTCGTCACCTATATGGAAGTACCGCTTCTTATCCATTGGATCATTAATCCCGGGGACAGAACCAGAGTATTTATTTGTGGCGGACCTGCGGCGGACTTGATGTTGCTCGCGTTTAACGAAGTGGGATTTTCCGAGGATATTCGGCGCTTCGAGATGGGTACAGTGCTGGGGATCGGTTTGCGCAGGCAAAAGCTAGGATTCAGGGTCCATATAAACCAGGGTTTGTTGGATCTGGACAAGAGTAGCTCATTGACAAGTGTCAGAAACAAAACGCTTTCTTTTACAGTTGGCATATTATTTTGAAATCAAATTTCATACTATTATGAATCGTTTACTGATCAATTTTTTGCTTTTTGGCTTGTTTGCACCGGGACCCGCTCATCACCTCAGGGCCTGCTCCGTTTTTAATGCATCGGGAATAGACAAGGTGTTTGCTGCCACCAACAAGGACTGGAACAACAGGGAGACCAGGATTCTGTTTATCCCGGCAACTTTGGATACATATGGAAGGGTCTATTTTGGTTACCAGCTGGATGTGGGTTTTCAGAATGTGGGTGGAATGAACGATCAGGGGTTGTGGTACGATGGGGCATCACTTCCTGCCAGGTCCGATATTGCGAACCACTACAATAAGCCTCGTGTCAAAGGTGAACTGTGTGAAAAGGCACTGGAGGAGTGTGCCACTGTTGATGAAGTCATTGAGCTGTATAAATATTACTATACTCCACACTGGCAGGGGCATTCCATGTGGGCCGACCGCTTTGGGAACTCTGTGATAATTGAGTATGGTGAAAAAGATGTGGTTTTCATCAAAAAAGAGCAGGGCTTCCAGGTGATGACCAATTATTACATATCTGATCCAGGGAACTCCAGGTGGTATAACTGTTACCGCTTCAGGGCCATTACAGAAATCCTTGAGAAGGCCAATTCTTTTGACGTGGAGTTGATGAGCGAAGCCCTGGAAGTCTCGCACAAAGAGGGTCTGACACCCACACTCTTTTCAAATGTCTATGACCTGAGAAATGGTGAAATCTACCTGTATCACTTTCATTATTATGATGAGTTTGTTCATTTGAATCTGGCCCATGAGTTGGAGAAGGGGGATCAGTACCTGGAGTATCCCGGGCTATTTCATGGTATTAGATTAAAGAGCCCTGCGGATGATGAAATTGTGGATGGATCAGTTATCGAGCTTACCTGGAGCGGAGGAGCGGCCACCTACGAGATCTATTGTTCCACTGACAGTACATTTACTAATGCGCAAGCCATAGAGGTTCTGAACCTTTCGCAAAATGGATCAAACCTGATGGGCTTATCTGTTCTGCTTTTCCTGGGATTACTTTTTGTATGGCCGGATCGCCTGAAGAAGCGGTTCACTGTAATGTTTATCTGCGGATTGGTCTTCCTTGGAGGATGTTCCGGATGCTCAAAACTGTTTATTTCTCCTCAACTCCCAGATGCCATTGACGGATCCATCCTGCTTCATGATCTGAAGCCCGCCACCACCTATTTTTGGAAAATTGTTGCCCTTGGGGATAAAGGGATTAGCAGTGAGAGCATTGTCCGTAGTTTTACCACACGAAACTAATTCCGACCCGGTCAATTCTGAGTATCTAATCGGATCCTCAGGCTTTACCTGGCCCCCTTTTGTTTAAGAAGTTTGATAATAGACTCATATCCACCCTGGCTGGCAATAGCTAGCGGGGTTTTCCCATTGTTTGCCCTGGCATTCACATTGGCACCATGATCAATCAGAAACTTCACCAGGGCCTCATTGTTATCATCCACTGCCCAGAAAAGAGGGGTATATCCGCCATAGTAATCGCTGGTATTGTGCTCCTCTGTTTCAGCCCCTTTGGACAGTAGCAGCTCAGCCAGGTCGGTCTTCACCCATCCCCTGATAATTCCCATGGTGCAGTTGGTAAATGCACCTGCGCCATTATCTGATCTGGCACTTATATCGGCCCCTTTTGAAAGCAGCAGTGTTGTTACCTCATAGGATCTCATGGCAGCCAGGAGCAGGGCGGTGGTTCCGTTGTTGGCCTTTAGATTTACATCGGCCCCTTCTTCTATCAACAAAAGGGACATTTCGTTCAAATTGGAATTCAGGGCCCACATGAGCGGAGTCATGTTATAGAATTCCTCACGTTGATTCAGATCGGCACCGGCTGCAATAAGGGTAAGCACTCCTTCCAGGTCGTTTGCTGTGACTTTTTTAAATAGTTCGGACTGTTGGGAGAGGAGATTTGCCGGTAGTGACAGTCCGGCCAGTAGGAGCACCAGGATGATGCATTTTGGTTGAAGCAATAGTTTTTTCATGGGGTATTTTTTTACTTGATTAAGCTTAACTCTTTTCTTCTTAGCCCCATATACCATGAAAATGTGATTTCCAATTCAATAATTGCAAAGGATTCTTTACATTTAGTAAGAAACACATCCTTATGCCCCGCAGAGTCCTCCTGGTATATTTTGCCTGTACCTGTCTGTTTTCCCTGTCAGCTCAGGATCTTCAGTTCCGACACCTGAAGGTGGAGGATGGGCTATCACAGAATACCATTAACTGCATTTACCAGGATCATTACGGTTTTATGTGGTTCGGGACCCAGGATGGCCTTAATTGCTACGATGGTATCGGATTTAAAGTCTTCAGACATGATCCGGACGATTCAACTTCTCTCTCTCATAACTGGATCTGGGACATTTTGGAAGATGGCGACCATCAGCTCTGGGTGGCAACCTGGGAAGGCCTGAACTGTTTTAACAGGCAGGATAATAGTTTTACTACCTATCTTCCCGACTCAAGCGATAGCTCTTCCATCAGTGGAACTCGTCCTGCTTCCCTGGTCAGGGATGCAGAGGGGATGATTTGGATTGGTACCTGGGGTGGGGGATTGAATGTACTGGATCCGAAAACAGGAGTGTTTACAAAGTATCGGGATTCGGAGAACCCAGGAATGAATTATCCTGGCGACTATGTCAGGAAGCTGTTTATTGACTGTGAAGGCGTGCTTTGGATTGGTACCTGGAACGGATTATGGGAATGCAGGACCCGGGTGGATGGTGAACTTGAGTTCAGAAGCTATGTATATGATCCCAATGATCCGCACTCCATTAGTAGCAACAGGGTAAGCTCTATTCGGGAGGACAGTTATGGGCGTTTGTGGATCGGAACCCTGGGGGGCGGACTGAATTTATTGGACAGGAGTACGGGTAGCTTTACTAGCTTTCAGCACGACGAAAACACTCCGGGTTCCATAAGCAGCAATGACATCACCAGCATTGAAAGTAGTGAAGATGGTTTACTCTGGATCGCCACAGTTTCGGACGGACTAAACCTCTTTAATGAGATAGATGAAACATTTATAAGCTACCACAATGAACCAGAGATTGCTGCATCTCTGGCTTCTGATAATGTCTATTCTCTCTACAGCGATCGAGGAGGACTGTTCTGGGTGGGGGCCGGTGGATTGAATATCTATGATAAAAGACTGGCTCGTTTTTCCTTTTCCGGGTCCATTGATATTTTGACAGAGGAATTGCGAGGAAAGAGTGTATATGTGATTTTTGAGGATAGCGGGGGCTTTATATGGGCCGGATCGCATAATGACGGACTGGTCCGGCTGGACCCAAAAAATGGGACACTCAGTTGGTACAGGCATCTTCCGGATGATGCAAACAGTTTGAGTCATGATGGTGTAAGCGCCATTGCAGAGGACAGCTCAGCTTGTATCTGGATTGCTACTTCAGGTGGTGGCTTAAACATGCTGGATCCCCGGACAGGGAAATGGATGCACATCAAGGAGCAGACTGGCAGACCGGAAACGGCCGGACTAAATCATATAAGCGGGATTGTCGTGGATGAAGAGGGAATCATCTGGATCGCCACCAGGGAATATGGTATCATCTGTTACAATCCTTTATCAAAACAGTTTAGCACATTCCGGAACAATCCGGGCGACATGTCCTCTCTTTCGGGAAACTACCTGCTGCGTATCTATAAGGATAGCCGGGGGGATATCTGGCTGGGCTCCTGGGGCGGTGGTTTAAACAGGTACGATCGGGGAAATAATTGTTTTGAGCGCTTTATGTATCATCCGGATAATCCGAATTCTCTTCCGGGTAACATTGTCCATTCCATCTCTGAACATCTGACTGATTCTTGCAGGCTTATGTGGATTGGAACAGCCTCCGGACTGGCTTCCCTGAACCCTGATGATCCCGGAGCAGGATTTACACTCTTCCCAAAAAACGGGGAGCTCCCCAGTCTTTCTGTATACGGAACCTTGTTTGATAAGAAGGATAATTTATGGATCAGTACCAATGCGGGCATCACCTTTTACCAGAATGAGAAAATCTCTATGAAGCACTATAGCAGGCAGGATGGCCTTCCCGGGAATGAGTTTAACGCAGGGGCCTTCCTGGAGCTGAGCCAGGGACTGTTTGCCTTTGGAGGGATTAATGGCTTGCTTGTTTTTCACCCCGATAGCGTGAAAGATAGTTCCTATGAGCCACAGGTTGTTTTTACCTCTTTTTCGGTGATGAATGAGCAGGTCTACGATGGATTTCAATTGAATGCCATTGAATCCATCTCCCTGCCTTATACGCAAAACTTTTTCTCCTTTGAGTTTGCTTCCATGGATTTTTCCGATCCGGAGAATAACTGTTACAGGTATAAACTGGAAGGGATCGACGAGGAGTGGATCGATGCAGGTAAGCGAAATTTTGCTTCCTATACAAAGATTGATCCGGGCCATTATTCTTTCAGGGTGAGGGCTACCAACAGTGACAGAATTTGGAGCAGTAATGAGGCAAGTATTGCCCTTGAGATTATTCCGCCCTTCTGGCAAAGATGGTGGTTCAGGACTATGGGTATTCTGCTGCTTTTGTTGGTCTTCTATGCCATTGATATGTATCGCATTCAGCGTGTCAGGGAGATCGAGCGCCTGAGAACCCGTATTGCCAGTGATCTTCACGATGACATTGGTTCTGCTCTTACCCGTATCAGCGTGCATTCCCAGCAGATTCTCACACAGAAGGATCTGGGCAGGATTGAACAATCGTCGGTAAAGATCAATGAATTGAGTCGTGAGATGGTATCCACCATGAGTGATATTGTCTGGTCGATCGATGCGCGGAATGACACCCTGTCGGATTTTCTGAGTAGAATGCAGGATCTGACTCACCAGCTGTTTTCTGACAGGGATATCAGTGTATCATTCGTTCATAGGGGAATGGAGAGCAGAAGAACCATAAAGGTACAGGTCAGACAGAATATCTATTATATTTTTAAAGAGGCCCTGAACAATATCGCCAGACATTCGGGGGCCGATCGGGTGGAAATCAGCATGGACAATACCGATTCCAGGTTCCGTATGCATATTAGCGATAATGGTGCAGGTTATGATCCGGCAGATGTTGAAGGAGGTAACGGGTTAAGAAACATGAAGATGCGAGCTGAAAGGATTGGGGCTACTCTTGAAATAATATGCCGGGGGGGAGTGGAAATTTCCCTGAAAATGAAAGGCTTGTAATATATATCACATATATATGGTATTTGGAAAGTGAAATCTTAGACTTAAACTTCAGTTATGATCAGGATAGCCATTGTTGAGGATGATGATGTGATCAGGGAAGGAATCAGGGAGTACCTGGATAGCCAGGAAAACATGATTTGTACATTTGCCAAGTCCTCGGTGGAGCTTTTCCTGGCTGTTTTGAATGAAGATACTGTTCCTGAAGTAATCCTTATGGATATCGGGCTGCCTGGAATGTCGGGTATCAGTGGAATGAAATTGATTACCGCAAAGTATCCTGATGTCAGTGTCATCATGTTTACGGTATACAACGATTCCCACAGGATATTCGAGTCACTTTGTGCCGGTGCCTCTGGCTACTTGCTGAAGAACACCTCTTTTCCTGAGATGAAACAGGCCATTGAGATCATATACGGAGGGGGATCTATGATGTCTCCCCCCATTGCACGAAAGGTGATGGAGCACTTTCGTGCTGGCAGGAAGCGGAAGGTTTCTTCTCCTCTTACTGAAAAGGAGAAGGAGATCGTACAGGCCCTGGTGGACGGATTGAGTTACAAGATGATTGCTGGCAGTGCTAATATTTCCATTGAAACTGTACGCTCACATATTAAGAATATCTACAAAAAGTTGCATGTTCACAGCAAGGCAGAGGTGATTAAAAAATCTCTTAGCGGCGAGATATAGCTCTGGATTTCCCGGTATTTCACTTTTCGATATCCCATACTCATGGGATGGCCCCTGAATACACGATCCCTTAACTTGAATGAAATTTCAAAAACGGATCGATTATGAAATCAAGATTTTTATCATTGGGTATCGCCCTTGTGGCTCTGGCGATAGCTCAGCCGCTTTACTCCCAGGATAGACCGAGTGAGAAGCTTATGAAAGAGAGCAACAAGGTGATTAACAAAGGCATTGATAAGCTGTTTGGAAAGAAGAAGAAAGAGGAGCCGAAGCCGGCTCAGCAACAAGTGGAACAAGCGCAGGCTGGCCAGCAGCAGGAAGAGCTGAGTGGTCAGCAACAGCAGGCGAGTGCAGAGGAGGCCAAGCCACAACTGAAGTGGTCGAAATATGACTTTGTGCCGGGCGATCGGGTAATCTTTGAAGACAACCTGGAAGGGGAGGAGAATGGAGAGTTCCCTTCGAGGTGGGATCTGGTGACAGGAAATGTGGAGATAGCCGAGTTTGGTGGTGAGAATGTGATTATGTTCAGGGCTGGGGCCCCGTCAATTGTTCCTTATTTTAAAGAGGTCAAAGAAGATTACCTGCCCGATGTCTTTACGGTAGAGTTTGATCTGTATTGCAGCAGTTCTAATTTTGTACTGTACCTCTACGATAGAAAGAATCAGAAACACGGAAGTCCTACAGGGTATACTGATCTGGAAATAAATTACTACCATATGGATTTTGCAACTTCCAACAGCGATTACCCGGACAAAAAAAACCTGGCTGAAAGACGGTGGATGCATGTTTCGGTGGCTTATACCAATGGCAAGTTAAAGGCCTATATGGATGAGACCAGGCTTATCAATATTCCACGGATCGACTTTGATCCAAAAGGAATAACACTCTTTACTTACCATGCAAGCAATGAGCAATTGTTCTATGTTAAGAATGTGAGGATTGCTGCAGGTGGAGTGAAGTATTATGACCGGGTGATGAAGGATGGTAAGATCATAGCCACTGGAATAAGGTTTGATACGGGGAAATCAAGTCTGAAACCTGAATCCATGGGGGTGATCAACGAGATTTATGAATTGATGTATAAGAATCCTGAGCTGAAGTTCAGTGTAGAGGGACATACCGATAATGTTGGAGATGATGCTTTCAACCTGGCCCTGTCGGCCGATCGGGCAGAAACAGTAATGAGAACCCTGGTCGATATGGGAATTGCCGGAGAGCGACTAAGCTCCTTAGGTCTGGGGGAAAGTATGCCCATGGATGATAATAATTATCCCGAAGGACGGGCTAATAATCGTCGGGTAGAATTTGTGAAAATTTAGTCTGACAAAACTGAGATTATACAAAACCTAACAATATGAAATCTTTATGCTCTGATCAGCGCCATGTGTCTAAAGCCTTTATTCTTGTAAGTTTATTATTCTTTTGTTCAACAGTTTCCCGGGCACAACTCTCGGGAAACTACACCATTGGTGCAACGGGTGATTATGCAACGTTCACAGTTGCTGCGGAGGCCTTAAGCTCTCTGGGGGTCAGCGGACCAGTTACCTTCAATGTGCAGGCCGGGATCTATACTGAACAGGTGGAATTTAGAACCATTCCTGGAACAAGTTCAGATAACACGGTTACTTTCCAGTCCCTTGACCGTGATTCTTCCTCGGTCACCCTGCAATTCGAAGCAAACGCTAATGATAATAATTTTGTGATAATGCTGGATAGCGTTTCTTTTATGACCATTAGGGACATTGGTTTCAGGGCTCTTGCAGATGAGTACTATGGGCGCCTGGTGGAGATTACGGGAACATCGCATGACCTGACATTTTCCAACAATGCCTTCTTTGGGCTCACTGCCGGAGATGCATCAGGCAACAGATACATACTGAGCGCGAAAATCGGGGATTATAATCCCGTCATGTATAACATAAGCATTGATTACAACCATTTCTCTCTGGGTAGCAGGGCTATTTTTATGCAGGGGGACAATGACAGGTATTTCACAGGTGTGGAAATTAAAGGAAATATCTTTGATGGTTCGGGCAGTGCCGGTGTCTTTCTGAATTTTGTTGCGGATCCGGTGGTTTCTTACAATACAATAGAATCCAATGCCTATGGAATCCGGGTGAATATGGATGCCTGGGGTGGAATCTATTCCCATAACCGCATTTCTGCAGCTTATATTGGCATGGAGGTACATGTTAGCGGTCAGTCTGGAGATCGGGGTGTGATCTATAACAATATGGTATTTCTGAGTGAATCGGGTTCAAAAGGCATATCCATCGATAACTCTGTTCTGCTGGATGTTATGTACAACAGTGTCTATGTAAAAAGCAATATCGCTGAGTCCTCCGCTTTTTATGCGGCCTATGGTCCTGTTGGGGACCCGTCGGTGAACATTAGGAACAATAATTTTTCTAATGAAAACGGGGGCTACGCTGTGGAGGTTCGAACGCCCCAAGTTATTAAAAGCATGGACCATAATAATCTTTATACTGCTGGCAACTATGTGGGCCGGTGGGAAAGCACAGATTATATCAGTCTGTCCGAGCTGCAGGAAGCCAGTGGCTTTAATGCAGCTACACTTACCGTTTACCCACATTACCTGGGGGAAGACAATCTCCATACGGTGGCACCATGGCTGAATGGGAAGGGAGTCCCGGTGACGGGTATTGAGGTGGACTTTGATGGGGAGTTGCGGGATGCTGCAAGCCCGGATATCGGAGCCGATGAGTTCACACCTGATCCTTTAAGCATCATTCCCATGAACGGGATTTACACAGTGGGTAGCAGCGGGGATTATGGAACTATTGGCCTGGCCTTTGAAGATGCACTGTTGAGAGGCACAGAGGGAGGAATAACTTTTGTTCTCCTGGAGGAAAGCTTCAACGAGCAGGTGCTTATCAGAAGCATACCCGGATCTGGGATGAACAAACGGATCATACTGGAATCGCAGACAGGAGATCCCGCAAATACAGTAATACATTTTGCTGCAGATGACTTTGATGCTAACTATGTTATTCAGCTGCATGGGGCAGATTTTCTGACCATCCGGAATTTGACCCTCAGGGCCACCGGTAGCAGCTATGCCAGAGTGCTTGATCTCTGGCAGGGGGTCGATAGTATCGAAGTGCAGGGAAACATAGTGGAAGGATTTGATAAAACAGGGGCCATTGCGAATTTTGCGCTTATTTATTCAGGCGATTCAGATTATCACGGCAGGAGGATATGGGACAATACCCTTAGTAAGGGAACCTATGGCATATATATGCGACGCATCAATAACAACGACTCCCATGCAGAAGGAACGGAGATCCTGGACAATATCATTGAGGAGAATGGATACTGCGGGATCTATCTTCATTATCACGTCGCTCCAGTGGTGACCGGGAATAAAATTCAAACAAAAAGTCTTGGTATTGGGGCATATTCCTGTTCGATGGGCATGTTAATTTCAAAGAATATCATTGATGCAGAATCAAATATGGGACTTCAGCTCTCCTCTTGCGAGGCTACGGAGTCTGAAAAAGGATTGATTTTCAATAATTTCATTCATGTGGGCAGCACCGGTTCAGTGCAGGGGATCCATATAAATAGCTCTCCCCATCTGATGATTGTTAATAACAGCGTGCATCTTAGCAATACATATGCCACTTCAAAAGCATTCTATATTTCGTCTGGCGGAAGTTCCAGCGTAAGACTGGCTAATAATATTTTTGCCAATACGGGAGGAGGATATGCCTTTTACATTACTGCTCCTTCCACCGTTCTTGCTTCAGACTTTAATGATCTTTATACTACCGGGGGAACGCTGGCATACTGGGGAGCGGATATGGCGGATCTGGATGCCCTGAGGATATCCGGAAGTATGGAGGAAAGTTCTATTTCTGCTGATCCGGAGTTTGTGAGTGCTACAGACCTGCATACCATGGCAGTGGTATTGGATAGTGCAGGTTTATCCATAGCAGCAATACCGGATGATATTGACGGGGATATGCGTGATCCTGCATTCCCCGATATTGGGGCAGATGAATTTAATATTCTCACAAACAGCCCTCCTGTGGCGGTTAATGATACAGTGGATGTTTACGGGTCGACAGTATTTTTCCCCTTGCTAAATGATGAAGATCCGGATGGGGATCTTATCGTCATCGTTGAGATAGGCGTTCCTGAACAGGGGCTTCCTGGTATTTTGCAGGGAGATACCAGTATTCAGTACTTCCCTGCCGATTTTGTAATTAACAAGGATACGCTTATGTATGTGATTGAGGATGTGTATGGGGCCAGGGATACGGCTTACATATTTATCACCCTTCACGAGCAGACAGGTCTTACAGAAGGGCAGGCAGGAGAAAATCAGGTTCGTCTCTACCCGGTTCCTGCAGGAGAATATTTGACTGTTGATTTAAGTGCTATGAATCCTGATGCGATCACAGGAGTTAAGATATATGATATATTAGGCAGGGAGGTTTCCTGGGAGGAACAGATCCCTAACGGGGGTGGAATATTCCAACTGGATCTTGGTAAATTGTCCCCGGGGAATTATTTCCTGCTTATTTTCCATGATGATGTTCCTATCCGGAAACAATTTATAAGGTTTTAGGTAGATCCGTACCTGGAATGAAATGGTGCTGCAGCTTCTATACGGCAAGGCAGCACCATTTCTGTTTATTTCAGATTTCTTTTGGGTGGCTTCTATTTAATCTCTGTGATGTTGAGGTTTCTCCACTGAACCTTTATGCCGCCGCCGGAGTGGATCTGAAGGGCAATCTTTCCACTGGCCTTCCCGATCTTTTCATCTTCGAAGGAGATCATCTGATGGCCGTTCAGAAAGGTCTCGACCTTATCACCCACTGCCACAACTTTCATCGTGTTCCAATCGCCGAATTTAAGGTATTTGTCCAGTTCAGGGTCGGGTTGGATAAGCCAGCCTCTTCCATAGGATTCATAGATTCCACCGGTATTGTGTCCCGGAGGTGCCACTTCAGCCTGCCAGCCTGCGATTTTGGTTCCCTCAATAGAACAACGAAAGAAGACACCGCTGTTTCCGTCAGCACCTTGCTTGAATTCCAGGTTTAGTTCAAAATCTGTATATTCTTTATCGGTTCCCAGGTAACCGTATTCCTTATCGGGACCGCTTTCACACACCAGGAGTCCGTCTTCCACATACCACTTTTCAGTTCCGTAGATGGTCCAGCCGGTGAGGTCCTTTCCGTTGAAAAGAGATTCTGATTGAGCCAGGATGATGCCCTGAAAGCAAAAAAGCAACAGGGTTGATAGGATGGATAGTTTTTTCATGTAGAGTTGGTTTTATTTGCTTACAAGGTACAATTCTTGCTTGAATTATCTATTCAAGGGTAGGAAAGGAGAGATTGCTTTTCATCTGTGGAGGTGCATCCATTTGCATGATGTGATCGATTAACAGCAGGGCAAATTTGATGGTCTGCTTCATTCCCTCCAGTTCCCAGTTTGGATTAAATTCATCCTTTACGGTATGGTAATCTTTCCCCCAGACCGGGGTGGATTCAAAGTTAATATTGGCAATGATATTACTTCGATCGCCGTTCTGAGCATAATACTTTGATCCCAGCAATCCGGACTCCTCGGCATTGCATGCCAGTAAGGTAACTGAGTAGGGGAGCTCCTCCTGAAACTCTTTCAGTATTTTGGCTACCACCATCATAGCACCTACTGCGGTCCCGTCATCAATGGCACCATTATAAATCTGATCGCCCTCCTTACCGGGGTCCATACCCAGGTGGTCGATGTGGGCACTCAGTACGATGTGCTTCTTTGACTTCCCCGGAATTTCGGCCACCACATTGCGGTTGCTTACTTCCCTGAAGGAGTTTTTTCCCTTAATGCTTATTCGAATGTCTGGATCGACCGGCTGAAAATCGGCTGATGATGATGATGAATAGAGCTTTTCCAGATCAATCCCCTTTTCATTAAACATCTTTCGTACACTGCTCTCTTTGATCCATCCTCTGAACTTCATGTTGTTCTCCAGGTCGGAGCCGATGAAAAGTTCTTCGCCGCTCCAGGAGTTCTTCACCACGTTCCAGTCGTAACCGGCGCTTTCATCGGTATGGATCAGCAGGATCCCCGCGGCTCCCCGACGAGCTGCCTCCTCGATATGACATGTCCACCGTCCATAATAGGTGAGGGTGCTTCCTTCAAAGATATCCGGGTTGACCAGTCCGGGATCATTGACCCGGGTAATCACAATCTTATCCTTCACATCCACATCCTTATAATCGTCCCATTCCCACATGGCTGCCTTTACTCCAAATCCCACAAAAACGGCATCTGCTTCAAAATTGATCTCCTCCTGATAAAGGGCTGGAAATAGGAGTTCCCCAGCCCCGGATCCAGGTCCATAAACTTATACAAGCCCTGCATCGTCACTTCAGCCAGCTCACCTCCCCGGGTACCCGGAGCGCGTCCCTCAAACAGCGTTCCCCAGCAATTCACTTACGCTCTCCATATCGGCCCTGGAGACGCGTTCAATGCGCTCCTCAAGAGTCTCCTGTTTTATCGTTGTACAACTGCCAATTAGCAGGCTTGCCATTATTAGCAAAAAGGTGCTATGTTTCATGCGTTCTCTCTTAAATTTGTTCTTTCAGGGAATCGATGGCCGTCAGTTGGCATACCATGGATTCATTGCTACAGGCCCACTGAATGAGCCCGGGCAGGAAGTATCTGGAGTAAAATCTCATGTATGGGGTTAAAAGTACTAAAACTCATGGCCTAAAACGCAAGCTATTCTATTTCTCTCTTGCTCCCTCATGGCAAATTGCTATTTTTACAAAGCCATTCTGATATGCGTAAGTATTTTGGCTAGACCACTTGAGATGATCACAGTTGCAATCACCTGTTATAACGAAGAGAACTACATTGAACGCTGTCTGCGTAGCGTACTGGCTTTTGAAAAGCCGGAAGGAGTAGATATTGAGATTTTGGTGGTAGATGGACTGTCTGAAGATAATACACGCTCCATTATACAATCTGTTCAGAAGGAATTTGCAGAGATCTCCCTGATAGATAATCCTCAGCGTTACCAGGTACATGGGATAAACCTTGCCATTGACAGAGCCAGGGGGGAATACATGGCATGGCTGGGTGCTCATGCGGTCTATCCGGCTGATTATCTAAGCGTATTGTATCAAACATCCCTGAGGACCAATGCTGAAAACGTAGGAGGAATCCTTACAACTTTACCAGGTTCATCCTCCTATTCGGGTCACCTGGTACAGGCTATTTCAACTCACAGATTTGGTGTTGGTGATTCAGGTTTCAGAGTAGGACACAGAAAGGAAGGATACACTGATACAGTCCCGTTCGGATTTTATAAACTGAAAGTATTCAAAGAGATCGGTAAATTTGATGAAAGATTGATTCGGTGTCAGGATTATGAGCTAAACAAGCGGATCGGCAAGAATGGAGGAAAGATTCTTGTCAATCCGGATGTTCGGGTCGCCTACTACAGTCAACCCAGCATGGGGAAATTTTTAAAGAAGCAAATTCTCATACAGGGCCCCTATAATCCTTATGCCTGGTACATAGCGCCCCATGCATTCAATATCCGACATGCAATATCAAGTGTGTTTGTAGCTTCGCTGATCGTTGGCATACTCCTTTCATTTTTTTTCGTGTGGGCCAGAATTGTATTATTCAGTGTCCTGGGGCTCTATTTTTTACTGGCACTTATTTCTTCTGTGCAACAAGCGATCCGATTTAAAAGGCCAGCTGATATACTAGTATTACCCTTTGGCTTTCTGGCATTCCATATATCTCATGGACTTGGCGTTTTAGTAGGTGTATTTAGACTATTGTTGGGTACTGCGCCGATCCAGAAGGTAAAATGATATTCAAGAATTATAAAAGAGTAGTTTCCTAATGGTTTATTAGGATAAAATCCTGTTATACAGATCAAGGTACTTCTCAGTAATAGTAGTCCAATTAAACTGTGCGACCTCGTTTATACAGTTTTGTGAGATATCCTGATGGTTTACTATTATTTTTTCTATACTGGATTTCATTTCATGCATTGACCTTGGATTAACGCTATATCCAACAGATCCTTCTTTAAAAAAGCCATCAATTCCTCTGTTTTTTGAATAAATAAGTGGAAGACCCTGACTCATAGCTTCAATATAAACCAATCCAAAGGTCTCTTTTGTAGAAGCCATAATAAAGATGTCTGCGTGGTTGTATATTTCAGATAATGTAGAGCGATCATCAATTCGTCCCAGATAATTAACTCTATCAGAATTTCTAATCATTTGAATCACTTTTTTTTCCTCATCACCTCCTTCACCCACTATGGTTAATCTGGCCGGGAAATGTTCCACAAGTTTAATGAGAGTGGGAACATTCTTAATCTTATGAAAACTACCCACATATAGTAAGTTAAGAGGAGTGTGGAGGTCTGTTTTTGGAAGTTTTCCAGAAGTCAGAAAGGATTGATTGATACCGTTAGGTATGATTAAAGATTTTGATTCATATCGGGATCCATATTTTTGCTGAAATTTTCTTTTATAGGCGGGCGAGATGAAAATAATGTATCTGGCATTATCGAGGATCTGTTTGCCATACCTTTTTAACCAGGGTTTGTATTTCAAAAAGATATCAGTATCAGAAGATCTGAGCGCTACAATAAAAGGGGTGCCAGATTTCTTGTAACAGGAATTAGCCAGAGAACCATCACTAAAAAGTGTATGGGCATGAATAATATCGGGCTTATTTCTGTGAAACAACGGATTATATTGTTGTTTCAAGATGCGTCGTTTTCTTGAAAATGAGATTCTGGTAAGTTGGTTTAAAACTTGGGGTGAATCGACATGGTATGGTAGATCAGAACCAACCATTCGGTGTTTGCTATTCCTGGGATAGAAAACATTTTGCTCAATGTTGTTCTTGTTCAGAGCAAGGAAAAACTCTTGAAATAGCGGAGCCCCAAAGTTGACACATATATGATCAACTATCATAATACTTACAGCTTAACTGTTCTTATTTTTATTAGCAGACCATAGCAAAGTCCGAAAATCAGCATTCCGAGATTTCTGTTTAAAAATGATTCAAAGAAAAAGCCAGTTGCAAATATGATCGCTGTAGCAAAAGCAAAAGTCAGGAAGTTTGAATTTTGCCTGGAAAACCCTGCAGGGAACATTAGAAACCATATCATGCCGATACCGACTACCAGACCAAACATTCCGGTGGTTTCAAGGAACTGGTTATGTGTATTCAAGACTCTCCTGGAATTTCTGTTGTATGCGCTAGAGATGTAGCTCTGCAGGATCTCTTCTTTATATGTTCCCGGGCCTAAGCCAACTAATGGTTTTTCTCTAATGAGATCAGATGCATTTTCCCACATCAGAATTCTTTCGTTCAGACCTTTTGTCAGAACATGATCTGAGGATGAATCAATCTTCATATTGCAAAAAACAAGTAGCAGAAGACTTAGGGTTAATGTGAAGGCCGCAATATACCTAAACACATGAGTCAACTTAAATTTCAATATTTGAAAGGATTTTGTTAGGGCATAATAGAGCAGGATCAGGGCAAGGGAGAGGACCGCTGCTCTTGCGAAAGCGAAAACCAGGGCGATAATAATTAACAGGATAAAAATGATCCTCTCTCTTTTTTGAAGAGCTGGTAGATCTTTTGTAAACAGAATGATTGTAAGGCTGATCAGATACCAGGCAGACACGTAGGAGTGATGCACCCTGGAAAATATGGATGATTCCAAATAGTAACGAGGATTGGAAAACAACACTGTTTTTGTTGCAACAGAATCCAGGAGTATGGAAATCCATCCAAAGTGCAAAAAGACTGAAACAATTACCCCTGTTAGCAGTGCAGCATATTGAAGCTCGATCTCATGTCTGTTGTTTGTATTTAAAGCGACAGCTAACAAGGTTAAGGGTAGTCCGAATTTAACAGCTATGAGACTTATAGATGATATATTATTTCTGTTAAGCAGGAATGTGATGACATAGATAAGTAGAAGGATCATTGCAATAATCAGTAGTCTCTGGTTCTCAAGGATACGAGATCGAAAAGACTTCTTCTTCAAGCTTGTGAAAATCCCTGTAACCACTGCAAGAATTACTAATAAGTTGCAAATTTTTTCCCCGGTTGGCAAAATCAAAATTGCCAGCGCCAGAAGGTAGGAGCCCGGGGATATGCCCTTAAAGTTCAGCTTAGAAATGAATGGAAAAAGTAGAAATACCAGCAGTACTACCAGAAGAACAATGAATATGCTACTCAACAGAGATGGTATTTCAGGTTTACGGATATTTGTTTTAACAAAGACTTCTTCAAAAGTTGCTCTCATATTAAAATATAATGAAGAGCTAACGGGACCAGAATGGACATTACTTATTCTTATGGCATTGTCACTCAGTTGATCCAGTCTTATATTGCCTCCTGCTATCATGTCTTCGCTCCTTAATGAAAATAAGAATTCTCCCTTATCCTTACTTGAAGCTTTGATTTGCCTGAGGGTAATCACACCTTTCTCAGGGACTGAGCGGAAATAGATACTGAAGAATGCCAGTCGATAGGAAGAGTCAATTTTAAAGATATAAGTGTTTTCGGGTATAGAATCGCTGGCTAAGGGGTGAACATGCTTAGTGGTAGTTGGATCGTTTATCGTTTGATAGGAAAGCTCCAATCTGGTATTTCCAGGTATATCTCCTGTGAGACTTATATAAATAGGCTCATAAATGTAGCTCCGACCTTTAATGTTATTATAGGAGTAGATCAAATAAAGGCTAAACAGCAGGATGGAAGCCCCCAGAACGATTAGCTTTTTAATAAGCTGATCAAGTTTATGAGATTGATTTTTCATATTTGATGATATGCGTCAATATGATAACTAAATATGAAAAATATATCAATACAAGTAATAGATTATATATTTTTAAATAGCTCCCAATACTTTCAAACTCAATAAGGAACAGACTAGCAATGACCAGAAACTTTCCAAGCTCCCAGTATGAATTAGTTTTTATTTTGTGCAGGGCAATAAGTATCTGACCAAGGGGTGATATAATAAGCAAAAGTGAAGCGCTGAGTATTAAACTTTTCGCATAAATACCAGATACGTCCCATCTCTGGCCAAATACCCATCCAAATATCGCCGGTCCCCAAAAATATATTGTAATAAAGAAAGGAATAGCTATCAGGATGCCAAATATCAGGAATCCTTTGAAAAGCCTGATTACAGAAGCACTTTTGTTATAGGCAGCAGAGAAACGCTGCAGGATGATCTGACCTAAAGAAACACCTATCAAAGCACTTGGGACCGTTAGCATCCTTTGAGTTAGTTCCGCATACCCTACTTCCTGAATGGAGAACTTGGCAAAGATTTGAAATGTAAGGGCACTTAAAACAAAGGTGTTTAGCAGATTAGAGATGAAGGCATATTTGGGAAACTCAGAGTAGTTTCGAGCATTTTTCTTAATGCTGGCTAGAAGGTTTGTGGGCATGTGGCTCCAAAGCTCTTTTCTTAATCTGAGCATGCCGGCCAGAGCTGCAGTAAAATTCCCAATTGCTTCACCAAGAGGTAAGCCCCCGAACTGTCCGAAAAAGCCGGATCCCGATTGAATCAACCCTTCTGAAGCTCTACGGTATATTTTAAGGGATGAAGAAGCCATAAATCGTTTCTGCCGGATGAACATTAATTGTGAGGCCAGATTTATGGAGAAAAACAGAGCGGAGAATGGGACTAAGTAAACGATCAGGGAGTATCCTTCCTGAATGCCAAGGATGTTCACTCCAAAACTACCCAGGATAAATAATATCAGTTCTGTAATGATGAAAGATACAAGCCCAAGAAAAATAATTCCTATGTAAATGGAAACAGAGTCGCTTTTGCTTTTACAGAGAATAATAGCCTTTTCGTATTTCAGCGAAAATATGATGGCAAGCAGACCAACAGATCTGAAATAGATATCAAAGACCCCGAATTCTTCGACTGTAAATAATCTTTTTAAAACCGGTTGAAGCAGGATGGGAATCAGCTGGGCAATAAAGGTCCCACCCATAAGGAAACTCAGGTCTTTATATAAATCCTTATTTAATAGGTGAAAGGGATTCATGAGTTTGTCCAAATAGTACTAATTGCTTCCTTTGGCTTGTTCATTCACAAGATATCGAGTAATGAATGGAACAAGAGACAGCATGGCAAAAATGGGAACATTAAAGTGGCTATCACTACTGATAAATACAAAAACAAAAGTAATCAAGAAAAGGATAAAAAACAGAAGATGATGTTTTCTGTATTTCCAATAATACCAGAGGGATAGTGCTAGAAAGTATATATAGAAGACTCCACCTATGATCCCGGAGTACAGAAAGGAAGAAATAATGGGATTGTGGGGATAGTCAATCCGATCCTCCTCAGGGTAGAATTTTTTGCCGAATTTTTTCAGATAGTCAAACCCCCCGCCAAAAAGCTTGTTGGTCCAATTGTATTCTGTTTTCCATAGTTCGAATGCGTATTTCCATCGTTCTGTTCTTTCGGAAAATGGTTTCTTATCCTCTATTCCAAGTTCTTTAGTAATTCTTGCCTCCTCAAGTCTATTTATCAAATCAATTTTTTCATCAGCATACATTGGACGATCCAGAGTATCGTGGCATAGTAGTTCAATATCAGCAAAATCAATGATTGTATTGGCTTTCTGACTGTTCATGAATGTTGGAATATCCCCGTAGTGGTCATTATCGAATTTGTAGCTTGCTATACATTCAAACCATTCCTCGTCTAATGGGAAAATGTTTTTTTGGAGAAGATGTTGTTTCTGTTCCTCTCCTTCAACCCACCATCCAATATTAAATGGAGATTCTTCCCCTTTAATCACACGGAATTTAAATCGGAAATGGTATATAAGACCTTTATAATAGAATATTTCCCTTCCCTGATAGACCAATGGCCAATATCCCTTTCCGTTATTTCTGCTTACCCGAATGGCCTTTCCATATTGTGTATCTACAAGCTCATGATTGACAGTATCAGGGGTTTCAGTTCCCCAGAAAACCAAACCATTTTCGAAGTTGCTGTTATAGAATAGATTATGACCTTCAATATGCTTGATCTGATCAAGAAATTTTGGGCGATCTAGTGGATCATCACAAGTTAATTCTATGTCAGCAAAATCAATAATGCTGTGCGCTTGCTGAGAATTCATAAATACCCGTAGATTGTACTGATCACTTTTGAATCTATAGGATGCTGTATATTCAAACCACTCGTTTTCAAGTCTTCTTATATTTTTAGGAAGCCTATTTATAAAACCATCACCCTCATTAACCCACCATCCAATCATAAATGGTACCTCACTCCCTTTTATGACATGATATTTAAATTTAAATGTATAAGTAACTCCTTTATAATATATAATCTTTCTTCCAGTATAAGCTAGGGGCCAATATCCTTCACCTTCAAATCGACTCACTCTAAGTGATTTACCATAATCAGAATTGATTATTTCATGCTTTATTGAATCTGGACAAAAGTCGCCCCAGAATTTTAATCCAAGCTTAAAATTACCATTATACAGGATGTTATTGGGATTCTTTTTGCTCTCAAATCTCAACCAATAATCATTTGTCAGATCTCTGTAACCGTTCCTGATTGTACCCTGTACCAGGTTATTGTAGGTGGCATATTTCTCCCAGTTGCGCTTGTCATTTTCATAGGCGGCGGCCTTTGGCCAAATTTTATCATATAGTATTGTATATGTTATACTTGGAATGAAAATAGTACTATAGCGGTAGACAGTTCTTGCAATTTTTGTTTTGGTAGATTTTTCGATAATAATCGCTGATCTGAAAGGAATTAGTAAGACTAATATTAGCAATGTACTACTGATCAATACGTTAAAAAATAGTATGTTTTTATATAATACTTGTTGTTTCTCTCTCCTTTTTATGATTACATAAAATACTAATACTAGAAAGGTTAGTGCTAATACGATAAGACCACGACGAGAACCTGTTAAAACTATATTTAGGAAGAATAGAAATAATATAGCCTGATTGATAATTAAACAATTTCGAATAACCTTCTTCCGGATAGCATATAATAAGATAATCAGTGAGATGATGAAGTAACCTGCATAGAAATTATAATCAGAGACTAGAGAAGAACCGTATTTGTAAAACATTGAGAAAAGCCCAAGGTTTAAATCAAGAATAAAATTCAACCATTTTAAAAGCCCTAGTGTGCCAACTAACAAGGTAAGAATCACCCATTTTTTCGTAATCTTAATCAGCTGTATATGAACGTGAAATTCAAAATATATCAGACAGAGAAATGTAATTACAAGGAAATTTATCAGGCTTTTAATTGATAGAAGCTCAAATTGAGAAGACAATACTATGCCTAGAATTATGAATAAACCAAGAATTAGGAATTCTTTTATAACAATAAGGAAGCTAATTATTCTATTAATTTTATTTTCTCTTACAAAAATGTACAAGTAGCATATTATAAGAGTAGCACTTGAAATAATAAACAAATACTTAAGTGGTTCTGCTATCGTTCTCAATAAATAAAATAGCACTGTAAGTATCCAGAGATAAGATACAATACTTTTTTTTCTGTTATTCCTAAAAAACGTGAAATCCATTATATTGCAGCAGTTCCAAGAAGTATATTTTGTTTTCTAAGAGCTAGTTTGAGGACTGTGTTTAGTTGTCTGATTTCAATTAGCATAATATACCCCTAAGCTTAAATGTAACGCTATTTTTCTTTGCTAATAAATTCGTCTAATTGATTAAGCACCCTCTCATTAATCTTCCTTCGTTCTTTGTCAAAGAACCACCCATAGGTATTAAAATATGTTACAGCTGATCTGATGTATATTTTGAAGAGTCTGATTTTTTTTGTAGCTCCACGTTCATAGCCATGAAGGATTGAAACAGATGGGAAATATAAAGTTTTATAATTCTTATGAATTTTCCTTGACAAATCGTTGTCTTCAAAATACATGAAAAATCTTTCATCAAACAGGCCAACATTCTTAATTACTTCCATACGATAGAGGCTAAAACAACCTGATAACATAGGAACGTTGAGTTCTATGTTATCATAGTTGAACAAAACGTATTGACAATATTTTTTATTAAATATCCACCTCAAAGGTCTTATGAGTCTGATCAATAAACTAAATGGAGATGGTAGTAGCTTTGGTAGATATTGTACACTGTTATCAAGATTAAGCACTTTAGGCATAATAGCTCCAATATCAGAATCGGAACCCATTTTAGCTACTAGTATTTCTATGATTTTCGAATCGAATTTCACATCCGGGTTCAGGATAAAATGAAAATTGCTATTCAGATTAATAGCTTCATTAATTGCTATGTTGTGGGCAGCTCCGAATCCCAGATTTTCACCATTATAGATATATACTATTTTTTTATTGGAACATACAACTTCAAGATTCCTGGTCTTTGAATTATCAGATACCAACAGAATGCACTCTAAACTGGTATCCAGAAAAGCGTCTATAATACATTTAATGTCATTCTCAGGATTATTGTATGTGACAAGAGAGGCTGAGATCAAACCTTTTCCCATTTATTTACATTTTCATTATACTTCTTAACAACTCTAGCGGGGATCCCTAATGCAATTGTATTTTCCGGGATACTTTTGGTTACAACTGAATTAGCTCCTATAATAGAACCTTTTCCAATTGTGACCCCCTTTAATATGGTTACATTTTCACCTATCCAAACATTTTCTTCAATTATGATTGGTTCGGCAGATAAAGCCCTGTCATTAGGCTTTGAATGTGGTGAGTCGTGTTCAAAACTACCGGAATAGCTGCCATGCTGTATATCACTTATAAATACTTTGCTGGCAATTAATACATTGTCTCCAATAGTAATTGACATTATTCCAGCAATATGAACATAATCATTTATTTCAATATTGTTACCGAATTTTATAATGATACCATTGTTTTTAAGGGGGAAGCCTTCTATTCGACACCCTATACCTGTTGTCAATTGTTTTCCAAAATCAATATAGCGCTTTCCTCTAACTTCAATCGGAAATCTAATGAGCCTTGAGGATTGAAAAAACAGCTTAGTTCTAAAGTAATAAGAAAGGAGTTTTAATAAACCCCAGAAACCGTAAATCTTGAATTTCGAAGTTGATTTATGTGTACTCATCTGGGGTCAATTCATTATTTTCTTGTATAGTTTAAATCCGATGTAGGGTATTATATAGATTACTTTTGCCGTTATTTCTATAAAGTTACTATTTATCCATGAAAGCTTCTCCAGCCAAGAAAGAAAGTGGTGCTCAATGAGACATATGCGATATATAACTCTGATGCCCGGGGATACATTGCTACTATAGAAAAGCTTTAAATGATCATTTCCTAAATATTCCCAGATCATTGCTCTAACCTGTATATGCGCCCTAGCCCTTTTGACAGTGTTGTTTCCCCGAAGTCTAACTTTGCAGAGAATCTGCGGTATTAAGCAAATATCATGTTCGGAAGATAGAAGTAACCACAGATAATTATCTTGTCCGAACCTCATTTTCTCATGGAACCTAAGGTCAAATCTGTTTTTGAGATATTTAGCTCTTATCATTACACATGGAGTGGCAATATTTATAGAAGCTAGGCTTCCTGGGAAAGTGTTATTTTTACTTTCAGGGCCATAAATCCTAGCAATACTATCAGTTTGATTATCCGCAAACTGTGCCCAGTATGTATGTGACCAGATTGCTTTGGTCTCATCCATTCGTTTAACTTGTAATTCAAGTTTTGGAGGCTCCCAGACATCATCTGAATCAAGGAAAGCTATATATTCTCCTTTTGCCATTTCAATACCGAGATTCCTAGCAGATCCCGGGCCCCCGTTTTCTTTCCATTTATATGTTATTCTATCCTTGTAGTCATGCAGAAATGATGAGATATCCTCCTGCGAACCATCATTAATAACAATAATTTCAAAATCAGTGAACGTTTGACATAATACGCTTTCGATTGCTTCAATAAGCCAGTTTACCTGATTATAGAACGGAATAACAACACTTACCTTTTTGTTACTCATAGTAGATACAATGAAAGAGAGTACTCAGTTTAACTGTATTTATTACTTCCATTTCCGATTTATTGCGACTTATGTACGATTAAGCTTCTCCTGTACATTTCTGAATAATTGTTCAGAATGGGTTTCATTATTTTGGGAAAGATAGTTTTCAATAGTCAATGTAGCATTTTTAGCTATTTCACCAATAGCTGAATAATTACTAATTACAGACTGGATCTTTTGTGCCATCCCCGCTGGATCCTTAGCTTCGATACTAATGCAATTATAAGAGTCTTTCATTAAATAACTTATGGAGCCTACCATTGTAGTAATAATGGGTGTACCAAAGATCATTGCTTCATAAAGAACTCGCGGAAATCCCTCATGATGAGAAGGACAAATATATATGTCTGATTCTATGTAATATTTTCGGATAAGTTCTGTATCTGTAATTAGTCCAACAAGTTTCACATAGGGGTTCAGGTCTAACTCCTGGATTATCTTCTGGACTATTTCGAATTCAGGTCCATATCCAACAATACTCAAGTGGAAATTTTGCATTCCCTGCTTCACTAATATATCTACTGCATGAATAAGATCTGCAATCCCTTTGGGGTATTCAACTCTTGCAAGAAACAAGATTTCATACTGTTCTTTTTTCTGGTATTTTCTATTGTGTACTATATCAAGTAATGAGTAGTCGATCATCGGGCGGATGGTATGGCTATTTCCTCCTAGTTTAATAATTTTAGCAGTGAATTTTGGAGATACTGTGAATACAATGCTTGCGTTTTTGAATATGTAGCTAGGAATTCTCCTATCAACATCCATTTCTCCACGTATATAAATTCCGTATGGTTTCCTTAGAAGCATGGATATTAAAGCCAGGAACAAAAAGTTATTTGGGTAGAATATATATGTAAAGTCGTTGTAAATAAGTCTCTTAATTCCAACAGTGTAGGCTCTCAAATAGGCCAGTAGTTTGTATTTATTTTTTCTGATCGCTGTGATTCTGATACATGCTTTCTGGACATTAAAAGTCGCCATAAAATAATTCCTCGGTATTTTTTCTCGAAAATGGAAGTTTTCCACATCAGCTCCGAGTTCCTTGATTCCTGCAATGAATTTTCCGGTATTCCGATTGATACACAATCCTCCTTCGTTTTCAAACATTGCATTGTTATTGATAACCAATATTTTCATACAATAAAGATCCAAAGTATTAATGATTCAATTTACTAATCAATATTATTCCAATTCTCACTATTTAGACTTTCTTTCTGTTTAGAAATAACTAACCTTATAAAGGCTTTAACAAATAGGTATAATAGTATAGCCCAGAGCACATATCTTAATGGACTGAAATAGGCAGTTCTGGGTAGATATAATGAGAATGATATTAGAAAGAGGTATACAATTAAACTCAAAATATTGGACTTTGTTTGAATAGTAATTTGTAGTTTTCGAATAATAACACCCAGTAAGAACATAAATATAATGACGCCAAAGAGGCCGAAATTCATATAGATATCCGCAATAAGATTAGTCCCTAATCCCCAGGTCGGATTTGGGCCAAGTGCTTCTCTTGTAATGATGTAAGCAGAACCTAGTTCTCTGGGTGTAGAATTGAAAACTAGATCAGCCATAAATATAGGCAATCGAGGAACTGCAGCAAACATGTATATAAACATGTCTTTTCCATAGCTGTACCCATGTGTATTAGCATAATCAATTCCGACATAAAGATTTCTGTTATTTACAATCAGGTCCATTCCTAGGTCGAGAAATGAATTAACCTTCATCTTTTCTTTACCTCTTTCCAAATAGACAGATAAGCTATTCTCACTGTTTAGGAGCGTGTCATCCCTGGTTCTGGCATATGCAATGAATGTTAAAATAAACATTCCAATTAATACCAGAAATATGAATTTCCGGAAGTTTAGTTTAGCGACAAATTGTGAATAAAGCGAGATCGTAATTAGTAACAGTTGAATTACAGGTCCTCTATCCCCAATTCTCAAAAACAATACAGTGAATATTAGACCAATAATTAACAAATACCGATTAAAATTACGGATAAAGTATCTGAAACTTCCCCTGAGCTTGTCCCCGGAATGGTAGAATTCAAAAATTAACGCAAGTTCAAAGGTTATCTGAAAAAGTGCTATTAGATATTGGTTGGCATCTCCTGTTGAGCCAAACCTTCCAAGGATGATTCCCTCCCAAAAAATCATTAAAATCAGAATAAAAAAAATGAAAGATAAAAATGTCAGAGAAAGAATAATACTCTTGGGCGATATGATATGAAAGTGATAGTCTTTCAGCGCACGATAATTCACAGCCCTAAAAATCGAAGAGCCCAGAAAATAGGAAGTAATACCCACGAGCGCGATAGATGTAGCTCTTGTTATGATATCTTCATTAAATGCATGCTTGTAAACCGGGAAATAATCCTTGTCGACAGGATATATAAATACTGGATAGATAAAGTTTACAAAAAGAAAGCTCAAGATGAAAATCAGATGAAAATTGAAATAATTTCCATCAAAGGTTAGAATAAGGAACCAAATCGAGGATAAAATAAAGAGTGTGAAAATTACGATACAATAATAGTGCGAATAAGTATCTGGAGAGAAGATGTATAGGGCAATAGCAATAAGGAATATTACTAGCGCCGTAACCATTTGGTTAAGATGCGATCTTTCAATCAGATATTTCATTCTCTTGATTTGATGACCTCTAAAGATGTAAATTTTTGAAGTCCTTCAGATTCAATTTCAAGCCCTGAATTCGTAAAAATACAAGATATAGTAATATTACCAGTGGTGCTGAAATAATCATTTCCAAATAACCAAATTCAAAATGGGATTTCAGGTAATACATGGGTATTGTAACTATAACAATTGCAACAATTACTTTAAGTACTGATTTTAATTCTTCCCAATTTTTGACCTTTACAATCTTTCTTGAAACCAGGTAGCTGACGAAATATGAGATGCAGGAGACGATTAGATAGCCAAGAAGCAGTGCTTTGATATCCACTAAGCTAACTCCAATTATTATACTAACAGACAGGATGGCCTTCTTAATCATTTCTAATTGAAGTATGATTTTGGTTTTATCAAAGGTCTTATACACGACTCGATTAAACATTTCGTGAACATGGAAAAATGAAATAGAAGCCAAAAAGATAAGATAAGTACTGGCTGGAATCCACTTACTGCCATACAAAATCATAATAATTTCCGTGGAGTAATTAATAATAAGCAAAGTGAGCAGCCCCATTGCCACTGACAAATAGGATATGATTCTCGAGTAAGCAGCCACAAATTGTTCTCTATTATTCTGGAGTGTAGCTAAGCTTGAGAAAATCACGGAATTTGTAGTTCCAAAGATTATGGTATTGATAACATCCTGTAATTTCTTTGCTTGATAATAAAAGCCTGTTTCGGAGATCGAAAACCATTTGGCAAGAACCAGCTGATATATATTATTAAAAGCTGTGTCAATAATTGTTGCTAAAGTCGTATTTATACCGAAAATATATAATCCTGAAAATGATTTCTTACTGAACATAATTCTTCCAAAGGAGCCTTCTTTTGTCCAGAGAATTATTGATAGAAATAGTGGATTAAGTACAATAACCGCAACCAGTGCCCATATTCCATATTGTAAAATTACCAGGGTGATTCCAACACAATTTGCCAAGAAAATTGACATCAGCTTATAGAAGGCTAATTTCTTGAATTGAAGAGCCTTAACCAATCGAGTGTTTTGAACGAAATTCAGTGAGTTAATGATTATGATACTACCAACAGCAATTAGCAATATCCGGAGTTGGGGATCTTGATAGTAGTTGGAAACGTTGCCACTAATAAGGATCAGGATTATATATAGAAAGAGGCTGATGGTAAGATTAAACAAAAAGACAGTTGAAAAATCCTCATCAGTTGCATCTATTTTTCGTACCAGCGCTGCACCCAGTCCACCTTCAATTAAGACATTTGAAATTAGAACAAAGAACATGATTATCCCCAGTTGTCCGAATTCAGTGGGAGATAAATACCTTGCAAAAATTATGTTTGATAATAATTGGATTATACTGTATCCAAG
>JAOZQY010000004.1:109178-120012 GCA_029931975.1 Bacteroidales bacterium
ACCATATTGTATTTACAAATACCTTCTGTTTTAATGACATATATTCCTATAAAGAAAAGTTTGCTACATGCATTATAATTCCGTGATTTCGCATTACAAATAGAATTTATAGCCCCTTGGATGAAAATGAAGTAGCAACTATTCAATAGTTTATAAAGTCTCTTTTCATTTTTAATGAATCCAGATTTTTTTACGGAATGTAATTACAACAGCAAGCAGCAGTGCTAGCCCCATATAATACCAGGTCAGTTTTTTTACATAATTAATGGTTCCATTGTTTGGTTGAACGGGTATGGAGAATCTTTCTGTGATCGTTACAACATCACTATATATGTTTAAGTCTGTTTCATATTCCTGTTTTATTCGAAGCAGTCTAAACATGTCATTATGATAGGTTTGAACGATCTTCTCAGAAGTAAAAACAACCTGTCCCTCTTTTTGTCGCAGATCTTCAGTGTTTGTATAATACTCTCTTTTCTGAAGGCTGTCAAGTTTCTCAATTTCATATTGTGTCTGATATATATTTGCTTTCAGATCAGATAGTCTCTGATCGTTCAGGGCATTGAGAAATGAATTTGATTCCAGATAGTGTTTCAGACCTTCCTCAATGTTCTGTACAACACCTGGATTGGTTATCGCCACACGAACAACAAACTCATCCTCCACTTTATCAACACCAGTATCGGAAAGATAACGTCCCTCTGTATCAATGCCATCGTAAATACCATCTTTCCCAATATCATAATACCAGAATGTTTCAAGCCCTTTGAGTGTACTGGCATCCTCTAAACTCAGATTTAGCTCTTTCGAAAGAACTTCATAGTTGCCTGTGGCAGCATAATCGCCCAGTTTATCCAGACTGGTCATAATGGGCTGATTGGTAGTGGCATTTGATTTTAGTACCAAATCGGTAGAATAGTGTGGTTCAATGGTGTTACTCAGGATCAATGCAGATATTACTGCTAGAATTGCTGCAATGGCAAAATAGTACCATTTACGGAGAAGAAATACCAGGACTTTTCCGATAAGATCAATCAGTCCAAGAGTCGCTTTCTTAATGAATTCACCCAGCTTTGCAAAAAGGCTTAGAAGATCAATCTCATCCTGTTTTTGGGTATTGTTATTTGAATTTGTTGGCATATTTAGTTTGAATTGAAGTGCAAAAGTACCTAATAATAAGGAGTTCGAAAAGATGTTTTTAGAGAGTGTCTGTTTTTCTATTCTTCAGGTAAACCGGAATATAGGAGAGTGCCATGGCCATGGCCAGAATAATTCCAATCAATAACTCGGTTCCTACATTTCTAATAATCAATGCAATTGTTACCATTAATACGTTCACAAGTAAAATAATGAAAGTGGCCTTTATATGGGACCCGGTTAAGGAAAGAAGGCGGTGATGTATGTGATTTCTGTCTGCTTCAAAAGGTGATTTTCCCCTGACAATCCTCAAAATAAATACCCGGGCAGTGTCGAAAAGAGGAACAATAAGAACGGCAAGCAAGATGGCGGGTGCAGATTGGCCCTGTTTAAAAAATAAACTATTAGCTTCCACATTCAGGAACCTGACCGCAAAAATTGCCAGAATTAAACCAGCTAACATGGCGCCGGTATCTCCCAGGAAAATTTTATTCTTTTTGCTGAATACATTGAAATAGAAAAAGGCCAGGAGGGAAGATGCAAGGATGAAACTCATGATGGCATATGCCAGCTGATTTACCATCATGAAGACGATTCCAAAAAAAACGGATGTTAGTATTCCAATACCTGATGCAAGTCCGTCGATGCCGTCGATCAAGTTAAAGCTGTTTATCAGGGCCAGAAAAAGCACATAGCTAATAATCAGGCTTGGAAAATATGAGATCTCATTTATTCCGATTAGCCCATGCAGGAAGTTAAGATGAAGATCGCCGGGGATTAGGATAAATAGTATTGCAATTGACTGCCCAATAAACTTTTTGTAGGCAGTTATCGGGTGTAAATCATCCTTCAATCCAAAGAAGAAGATAATCAACATGGCTGCAATGATGTATTTCAATTCATGTGCAGTGGTGATTCCTGTAAACAGTACGGATGAAATGATAACCCCGGCAAATATTGCTACTCCTCCAAGGTTTGGGGTTGGGTTGATATGAGAGGCCCGTCCATTGGGACGTGCAACCAGGTTTTTTATTGTTGACACCCGTACAATAGAAGGAATGGATATTAAGGTTATAATGAAACTAACGAGGCATGCTATTCCTATTAAATAATTAGGAGGTAAAAACACCTCGTAGAATTCAGTGTTAAATATCATAGTGTTTCTCTTATATTCGGGTCAATGGCTAAATAAAAGTAATGAAATTATAGCATCATTTTTTGATTTTTATCAACCATCAAAAGCTCTGAAGGGGTTTTCTCGATGGCTTTTGCGTAGTTGTCACAGGCTGTTTCATGAATCGAAACTTTTAATGTTTCTACAAAGGTAATTATTGCAATGATTTACAAGTGGAGAGAGTATATGTGAGGGGCCTGTATAAGGTGTTGGAAAGAGTCCGTAAATAATACCCGGAGGTTCCAATGATGTTGTGTTCGGGTGGAGGAGGCTGTGGTGATTATGAATTGCTAAAATATTTCACAGAGTTCTGGCCGAGTGATGATACCGACCCCATTGAGCGGATCTTCATGCAATGGGATTATCTGGTGAATCCGCATGAAAATGATTTTTCATCTCTAATTCAAATATAGTGAAAAGCTGATTTTATGAAGAAAACGAAAAGGGGATGAAGTGATGTGGATATAAATGTTTATTTTGGCTGCCCATATGAGAAAAACCAGAATCTTTTTTGTCCTTATTGGAGCGGTCCTTTTATTGATACTACAGACAAGTTGCAAGGATGATCCGCCTCCGTTGAAAAATCTGGTTTCGGAAGCAAGTATGTTAAACGGGAAGTGCCCCGAAATGGTCGACTCGGAAACCCGGATCGATAGCGTTGTATTAACCACGGAAGGCAAGCTTGCTTACTACTATACCATGACACAACGTACGAGTGCAACGGTGAATCCTCTGGCCTTCAACGCCTACCTTATCCCCTTGATTATTAAGAACGTGCGTTATAACTCGAGCTTAATAATGTTTCGGGACAGCAGTGTCTCTATGCTTTTCAACTACCAGGACCGTAACGGGGTGTTTGTCACTGAGATCTCCATCGAACCGGATCAGTATCAGTAGCAGAGCTACAACTCCTTGATATTATATGCCATCAGGGCATCGCCATGCCTGATGTACATCACTCCATTGGCAACTACGGGGTGTGCAAAATGGTGACCACTTCCTTCTTTTACCTTCAGTTGACCTGCCTGCTTAAGTTGATTATCGCTGTAGTCCACCAGGTTGATAGTTCCGTTATTTCCGTATATGATGAATTTGTTGTCGGTATAAATGATTGCCCCGGTGGCCACCTTCAGCGAGTCCACAAGAGTTCCATTGTCGGGATCCATGGCCACCAGCCGGTTGCCTTTTACAGTGGTAAAGAGATGGCCATTTACAAGGACCTGTCCCCCGAAGTTATTTAAGACTTCATTATTGCGCCATAGTTCGCTCATACTTTTTCCGTCTTCAGACAGTTTCAGCTTCATGGCTCCCTGGCCGGGAATGTCATTGGCCACATAGTAAATAAGGCCGTCAAGGTAGACGGGGGTGTTGCAGTGCTCCCCATCATATTCATAGCCTTCGAGCTCGTAGGAGGCAAGCAGCTGGCCGCTGCCGCGATCGACCGTAAAAAGGTAATGCCTTGAAGTTGTCATAAGGATCTGGCGTTCGGGCAGGTCAATCAGTACCGGTGAGCCATAGGCAAAAGTATCTTTGAGTACTGAATTTGTCCATGCAATCTTCCCTGTGAAGCGGTCAAGAGCAGCCAGATTGGTGCTTACTCCTCCGGGGAAACAATATACATTTTCTTCATCCACGGCCACCGATTCGGAATAGCCGAAATAGCCCCGTTCACCTCCCAGATTCTCCACGATGCTTACTACCCATTTTTCTTTACCTGTTCTGGCATCGAAACAGCCGATTTGTCCCTCTCCTGAAGTGGTGTAAACCAGTTTGCCATAAACGGTTGGAGTGGACCGGGCTCCAGGATAGGTACTGGAGAAGCCCTCTCCCAGGAACTCCTTCCCATTGGGTGATTTCCAAAGTAGCTTACCTTCCAGATCCAGGGCGAAGAGGTAAGAGTCACCTTCCGATTCTCCATTGATAAACAGCTTGTCCGAGCTCACTGCCGGTGAGGCAAAGCCCCTGCCAAGCCCCTCAAAGACCCAGAGCAGTTCAGGACCCTCATCGGGCCATTGGTCCAGCAGTCCGGTTTCGTGAAAGATGCCGTCGCGGTTGGCCCCGCGAAACTGTGCACTTTGATGTGCATTCCCCGGATTGCAAGCCTGGACTGCAATAAGTGCGAGAATTGAGATGCTTATGGCTATGTTTTTCATGGTTTAATAAAACTACGGAATCTTTACAAACTTGCAAGCATATTTCAGTGTATGACCTGCAAGTCCGGGCCTAATCATCTTTCAATACTAATCCCCTCTATGCTTCCACCCCTTGAACCAGCCTTTCATCTTATCTCTTAATAACAGAACCACCTCTTTCCCAAGGAAGGCCAGTGAACCATAAAACAGGACTTCCCCGACAATAAAGATCCCCAGAATGAGTCCGCCCGTCTGCGATGCCTTAAAGCCGAGAGATCGTCCAATGAAGCCTCCAATAATGTGCGATCCCACAATCAGTACATAAGAGATCAATTGTACGACCAACATTGCCTTTTTGAAGGGCGTGCTGACCAGGTCCCTGATGGTTCTTACCCGGGAGCTCTTTTCCATATTGTTGTCCTGTTCATCCATTACAAAGAGGTAAACATACGGAATCTGATTATTATGGACAGCCGATTTTTTTTCTGGAACATAAGTGCAAGGGTGGGTTTGCTTATAGCCACCTCCTTCCTCTTTGTCTGGTTTGTACAAACCACCGAAGTTGAATTTATTTTCATTGTGCTCACAGGCTTGGTCCTGCTCCTCCTGCAGGCGTTCCTGCTTACCAGGTATGTTTCAAGTCTCACCAGGGTGATGGAGCTGTTTATGGATGCTGTGGGTAAAGAGGAGGTCCCGGAGATAAGATTCAGATCGGGGAAGGCACCTTTCAGGAAGCTGATGGAAAAATCAAATGCCATTAAAGAGACCATGAATGCCAGGCGGCTGGAAAAGGTGAAGGATGAACAAATTCTCAGGCATGTTATTAATTCGGCTGATCCCGGACTTTTTTGTTTTAATAGCAGGGGAGAGGTTCTTTTTACAAACGAGTCGGCCCGGGAGTTGGTTTCCAGGCATGAACTGTCCCATCTGGAGGAACTCAGATCCTTAAATGTGAAACTGTTTGACACATTCAGTGATCTGTCTCCCGGAAGCCCCAGGGTTCTGCGCTTGAATCCGGGGAAGAACACGGGTCTTTCCGGCGGGGGCGAACAGCTTATCTCTGTCAGATTGAAAGAGGTAAAGATCTTTGAGGAACACTTTAAGTTGTTTTCTCTTCAGAACATCCAGGAAGAACTGCATAAAAACGAATCGGATTCCTGGCAGAAAATCATCCGTGTGCTGACCCATGAGATCATGAATGCGGTAACTCCCATGCTCTCTCTGTCAAAATCAATTCAAACCAGGCTCAAATCCGGCAAAGAAGTTGAAATAAATAAAGTGTCGGACGGATTAAACATCATTGAAACCACCGGGAAGGGATTGTTGGATTTCATTGAAGAGTATCGTCGTTTATCACTGCTTCCTGAACCGAAGAAAGAAAAGGTGGACCTTTCAGCCACCCTGGGTGCCATCCTGCTTCTTTTTGAGGAAGAGGCCAGGGAGAAGGGTTCCGGAATTGGCCTGAGCCTGGTGCGGCAGGTGATGAATAAGCATGAAGGCTCCATTCTTCTGGAGTCTGTGCCCGGGGAAGGAATCCTGGTAGTGTTGGTTTTCTGTTGATTAAGTCGCGCCCAGCCATGCCCATCTTTCTTTCATCCCAGAATAGATATTTGAAGTTCTATTCTATCTGTTCCAATCTGGCAAAAAAGAGCTCCGGTTCCAGGATTTCCCCGGGGGAAGGTGGCGGATTGTGTAGCAGGGTCTTGATCCCCCTTTTCAATCCCGTCGTATCCAGGAAGGTGCTCACATAGTGAGTGGCATATTTATAGAATACCCTGTACTGATTTTCTTTCAGCTCCAGGTCCTCCAGCGTTTGCGGAATATATACCTGTTTGGGGCTTATAATCTCATCCATCCGTACGCATACATATTCGCATATACCCTCTTCTATGAATTTGGATCCGGGACCAAGGGGGGCGCTGTAGATTCTGAAAAATGTCTGGTAAGCACGATCCAGTTCAATGCTGTCTCTGTGTATCATTTCGATTCCCAGCTGGTAGATATAATGGTGGGTCAGCTCATGGAACACGGCCGACTTCACAAAGAGGTTGGTGCTGGATAAGGTATCTCTGTCCGCGCTGGTTAGCCTGGCCAGTTCGTAGGCAAGAAAGACTTCAGCATTTGTAATAAATACTTCGTTGGGATAATAACGTCCAAGTTCGTAGGAATCGTAGTAGCCATCCTTCGTAAGATTTTCAGAATATATCCAGGCATCAAACAGGCTGTCACCCACAAAATTCTGGTATTCGGAAATTAGTCTATCGGCATTCTCCTCAATATACAAATCGATACCCCTGCTGGTTGGTCTCCCGTTTTTCAGCGGGTAATCCGGCTTTTCCTGCAGAGGGATCAGTAATAGTAGAATGAGAAAAGATCGAGCCATTTATCTATAAATTTAAGCCTCACTGGCTAAACAATCAACATTTCATATCCCGGGTTGGTTCGTAATATTTTATTATAATTGTGAGGCTTCTTTTTTGGGCTACTAACAAATTTCTAAGAAAGACTATGAAACACCTTACTTACCTGATCCCCGTAATGTTTCTTACAGGATGCAGACCCATCAGCAGAAGCTGGATATGGCAAACTACCTCAGAGGGCTTATCCCATGGACATCTAATATCGTACTGCATACCCATTCAGATGATAGCTACCAGGATAAGTACCTGGAGCCCATGCTGGGAACCGGGACGATCGATGGTCCCTCCATGCAGGTGGCAAATCCGGCCAGAGTGCATGAACGGATGAGGAAGTGGGTAGAGGCCTCTGAAGATGCAGGTGAGCGCTGGGTGGTTAACCTGGATGAAATTGGTCCCGCTTCCATGGGCGTGATGCCGGACTCTTATGATACTTCCACCTGAGTCTGGAGGATTTCAGGAGTCGTGAAAACTGGTGGAAACAGTCCCACATTGCAACCCAGTTTATGAATCAGTTTCCTCTGGAAAATATGCGCTGCAGGGATGAGCTGGTGGATGCCCCTGGATTCTACTGTTTGGCCAGGGAGGGAGAGCTTTACCTGGTTTATGTTCCTGCCGGAACGGCTCAGGCTCATATAGAGCTTAATCAATCTGCCCCGCTTAATGTAAGCTGGTTTAATCCACGTTCAGGAGGGGAACTGTAGAGCGTAAACTCTGTCAGTGGGAAAGGACAGCAGTATTTGGGAGAACCCCCTTCAGATCCGGATGTGGACTGGGTGGTGGTGGTAGAAAACTAAGTGCTGATTTCCAGGAAGTTGGCAGGATCGACTTTACGTTTCCCCTGCTCAATCTCTAGGACCATTCGAGTCAGCTTTTCGTTTACGGGGGTAGCGACACCCAGCTCTCTTCCTTTGGCTGCAATGTAACCATTGAAGTTGTCTACCTCGGTTTTTCGGCCACGCTGCAGGCTCTGCAGACTTGAAGATTTGAGTTTCCTGTATTTCATACCAATAACCCGGATCGTCAGGTGCCTTTTAAAACCTGAGAGGGGTCCTGGCGCCAGAAACTTGTAGTAATCCAGTTTGCCACCTGCTCCCGCTGGAATTGTAATTCCCATAGCAGTGCCCACGGCCACGGCTTCTCTGATTATCTCGATAAACAGCTTACGGCTATTTCTTTTGCTTAGCATCTCTCCCAGGTATTGTCCGCATACAGCTCCCAGGGTGGTAACGCAAGCATTGATAATTAGTTTGGAATAGAGTTCCTGAAATATTTCTTCTGAAATACGGGTCTCCGCCACATGATTCAGTATGGCTGCCAGTGACTCCAGCTTTTCGTCCGCTCCTCGATTCCAGTTCCCGATAACAAACTCTCCGTCGGAGGTCATTTCCACCTTTCCCGGTTCATGCATGCTTCCTCCAAAGCCAACCACACAGCCTATGGTGCGTTCTTCACCCACAACATCAGCCAGCATTTCTTCACAGATGCCATTTTGCATGGAGACCACCCGGGAATTTTCATTCAGGAAGGGAAGAACACCCCTGGCACTTTCCATAAGTCCGTCTGCCTTGGTAGCAAGCAGCACATAGTCAAAGATGCCTGATAGTTCCTGGGGTAGAGCGACTGAGGGAATTGGGATGGTAAATTCACCGCATTCTCCAAGGACCTCTATTCCCCACTTGTTTATTTTTTCTGCCAGTTCGGGATACTTGACCACCAGCGTTGTGTTGTAGCCCTGGCGTGTGAGAACTGCTGCCACCACACCGCCAATGGCACCCGGACCTATGACGCAGATTCTGGATTCCTTATTCATCAAAACGATTTCTCCGACAATTTAAAAATTTATTCTCTGATATAGCCAAAAGAAAAAATGTACTTTTAATGATCTTAACAACACCTTAAAACTATCCTACCCATGAAGCGATCCTTCTACCTTCTGATCCTGATCTTCCTTGTCTTTTTTGCCATTTCATTTTTAACCAATATCCTGGGATCAATTAATCCCAATGTAACGGATAGTTTCAAACTTTCGGGGACCATGACAGGCATGCTGCCCTTCTCCTTCTTCATTGCCTATGCCATCATGTCCATTCCGTCGGGAATGTTTGTTCAGAAGTATGGGGAGAAGAAAAGTCTGATTCTGGCCTGGATCCTGGCCTTTACAGGGGCCCTGATCTTCACTTCTTTTCCGAGTTTTCCGGTATTCCTGGGTTCGCTCTTTTTAATCGGAAGCGGCATGGCCCTCTTGCAGGTAGCACTCTATCCACTGTTGCGGGTGGTGGGCGGGGAGGAGCACTTTGCCTTTAATTCGGTCATTGCCCAGCTGGTATTTGGTGCTGCTTCTTTCTTGAGTCCTTTCGTTTATTCCTACCTGGTCACAAACCTGGGAAATCCTGCCTCTGAGGGAGAATTCCTGATTGACTTAATAGCAAAACTAACCCCCCTGGACTTGCCATGGGTTTCCATCTACCTGGTTTTCTCTCTGGTTAGTTTCCTCATGCTGTTAATCATCCTGTCCACAAAATTCCCTGAGGTGATCCGGAAGGATGATGAAGTCGTGGGTGCCTGGGAAACCCACCTTCAGCTCTTCAGGAAGCGGATCGTGATTCTCTTTTTCTTTGGCATTTTCGCTTATGTAGGTGCCGAGCAGGGAATTGCCAACTGGATCTCGGAATTTTTAAGAACCTACCACGGACTTTCACCGGAAGTAGAAGGAGCCAGAACGGTGGGCCTTTTCTGGGGCATGATGACTGTGGGTTGTTTCCTGGGACTGGGATTGTTAAAGCTGATGGATAGTAAACTCGTGTTGGGGATATTTACTTCTGCGGCACTGATTATCTTAACTTTCACCCTGTTTGGGAGCGTGAAATTTGCCCTCTTCGGATTTGCAGCCCTTGGCTTTTGTCTCTCGGTCATGTATGCCATTATCTTCTCATTGGCTCTCAACAGTGTAAGAGAGTATCATGGTTCCTTTGCAGGTATTCTATGTACGGCCATTGCCGGAGGGGCCATTTTCTCTCTCTTGATTGGAAAACTGAAAGATATGATCGGATTGCAGATGGGGATGGTGCTTCTTTACCTGCCGCTGGCCTATATTTTAAGTATTGCCTTCTGGGCCAAGCCCATTGTAAGCAATGCCACCATCGGGAAAAAAGACTAAGGATTTACCTGATATCATTATTCCCAACGGGTGGCCTGCTGGTAATAGCGGATATAGTCGGAGTAGTTGTTATCCACCTTTTCCAGATCAATGGCTTGCGGTATCATTGGAGAATGAGCTTCTGCGTGTCTAATAAAGAAAACAATCTTTATTATGTTTTTCAACAATGGAATTCATACATCTCGGTATTCATGAATCATATTGAGTAATTGCGAATACATCAATTTGTTATCCAAATCAAGTGTAGCACTATTTTACAGTCGCCTCTCGTGTTAGGATAGGCCTGCCATAGGGTACGATTATCTGTTGTGTAATAGTGCGATCAGGGATACTTTACTCTTCAGAGAGTTGCAGTTTCAGAACACTCAGAGAAAAAAGTCAGAGTAAGATATAGTGTGCTTAATATCAATGGGATATTACCCTGTCTGTTGAAAAACACCACAGCTGCTGAGAAATACAACACGTCTCCTAAGGGTTTAAAATAGAGGCTGTTCACACCCATAGAGCCGACAGGGTGTTGAATAATACCACACTTCTTTTCGCTTTCCAGCCTATGCGTACTATCTCTAAATAATTGTATATCAGATTGATATATACTAATGGCATGTTCTTTGTAAATTGGATTTGCAGCCGAAAGGCCTGTTCAAAAAAATAATTTAAAACAGATAGGCAATGAATCCTGCAAAAACTATGACAATCGTGATGGCCATGCTTTTTATCTCCATGACAACCATCCAGGGCGCACCAGATGAGAAAGGTGCGCAGGAAAAAAATGTACTACAGGTGGTGTGCAGCCACGATCTTGAAAGCCTTG
>JAOZQY010000151.1 GCA_029931975.1 Bacteroidales bacterium
TAATAAAAACCGGTAAAAAGTGGTATGATCTATTAAAAAAACAACTATTATATTCTATTATTTCTCGACAATCAGCTGACGGAGGGTGGTACCATGGTGAATGGACAGATGATATGGAATCCCATTTTCGCTTGCATTGCGGAGGGATTCATTTATTACTTGATGCTTATGAGGAAAATAAGGATAAAGTTGTTTTGGTGGCGTTGCAGAAAGCTGTTAACTTCATCGTCAATCAAAAAGACGAAACTGAAAAAGGGGCTTGGTTTCTTCACGATTCTCTAGAAAAGAGTGAAGAAGATTTGAATAAATATCCATTTTCATGGAAAAAAAACAGGTTGTTTGGTAAGTCTGCCACCAATCTGCTAGTTCTAAATACTCATTTGGATACAAGTATGGCTCTTGAAAGATATTCTCGCCTTACCGGAGATAGACAGTACAAAAAAATTGTTAAATCTGCTCAAAAAACCACCCATGCTGTTTTAAGCCTTAATTCTGCGAATGTGTTATACAAAATTATTTTTAAAATTATTAAACTGACAATTTTACCTGAACAGAAGGCAAAGCAACTGCCACTTCCATTAAGAGCCGTAAAGCGGATCGGATGGAAATATTTGATACCTCGTTTGCATTATGTCAAATCTATTTTTCCACGTTTGGTAATGCCAGGAGGCTATATTGATCGAGCCTTAAGTTTAAAAAGTTTTAGCCATGAATACCAAACTGTTAATATATGGGATTTAATCAGGTATCAGAGTTGTTTTTCTGATGATTCTTTTGAGCATATTTTAATAGAAGCACTTGAATTCACGCAAAATAGTGGTATTCGTGAATATTGGAAAGAGAGCAAAGAAAAACAGCATGCGCTTGGATTCTGGGTAGAAGCGCTTTATCGATTATGTTTGTTAAATCAAAATAAAAAATACATAGATTGGCTTGCGATGGCAATTATCGATCTTGAAGATATTGGCATTGGTTTGCCACCATCTTTGCTTGGTGGAAATGGAGAAGCCGTTCCATTTAAGGAACAATCCAAATGTCCGCTTAATTTCGAAGAGAATTTAAGTGTAGCTAATTTATCTTATGGTAGAAATATTTGTGTGTTAATTGTAAATTCAACAGAAAGTCATCGAATAATTAAATCGGATTCTGAAAGTTATGATTCTTTTTCTTGGGTTACTAAAAAAGGAAAGGTAGAGAATCATAGTTTTGAAATAAAAATTCACAGCCGTGAATGGGTTTTCGGCACCTATGCTCAAGAAAAGGTTTAAAATGGATTTTGATAAAAAAGTCAGAGTCATTGCGTTTTATCTGCCTCAATTTCATCCCATCCCTGAAAACGATATATGGTGGGGAAAAGGCTTTACTGAATGGACAAATGTAGCAAAAGCCAAACCACTTTTTAAGGGTCATTATCAACCAAAGATTCCGGCTGATTTGGGATTTTATGATTTGAGGCTACCTGAAACAAGGCAGGCCCAGGCTGATTTGGCAGTAGAATATGGCGTGGAAGGTTTTTGTTATTACCACTATTGGTTTGGCGGTAAGCGAATCTTGGAAAAACCGTTTGAAGAAGTATTAAAATCCGGTAAACCAAAACTACCGTTTTGTTTGTGCTGGGCAAATCATAGTTGGAATAGTATTTGGCAAGGGTGTCCCGATAGAATTTTAGTTGAGCAAATTTATCCGGGAATAGAAGATCATAAAGCGCACTTTTCATATTTACTAAATGCATTTAGTGATGAGCGTTATATTACAGTGGATGGGAAACCCATTTTTTTTATCTATAAACCCAATGATCTTCCTGATATAAAAAGGGTTGTGGATTTATGGCGAAAGCTTGCTCATAAAGCTGGTTTAAAAGGCTTGCATTTAGTCGGTATTTCTCACTTTCAACCTGGATGGGATCCCCGTGATTATGATCTTGATGCATGTATGATGCAAAAGTTACCTATAATCAAAAAGCGTATATCTAAAAAATACTTTGATGCTAAATTTAAAAGTTTATTTAATAAAATGGACTTGTCTATTTATGAGTATAAAGAAATGGAAAATTTTTTGCTTCGAGATAATGCTCCGGAATTTTTGGACTATCCCTGCGTCCTTCCAAATTGGGATAATACTCCCAGGGCAGGCTGGAATGGTCTGGTGTTTCACGAATCGTCGCCTTTACTTTTTAAAAAAATATTAATAAATGCCATTAATAAGGTTTTACACCATTCTGAGGAAAACAAGATTGTTATGCTCAAAGCGTGGAATGAATGGGCTGAGGGCAATTATGTTGAACCGGATTTAAAATTTGGGAGAGGATATCTTGAAGTGATAAGAGAGTTGATTTTTCCAAAGGGCAATTTAAAATAAATTAGCATGGATGATTGGTTGAGATTCTTTTTTCAGGCAAAATTGGAGATTTTATGGATGATCTAACTATCCTTATATGCACCCATAATAGATTATCATTGCTTAAACTGACCTTTTGTTATCTTTATAAAGCAATACAAAAATTCAATAAAGAAATCATCGTTATGATAGTGGCAAATGCCTGTACTGATGGCACTGTTGAGTGGGTTAGAGAATTAAAACAGAAACATTTAAGTCATAAGCTTATTAGAATTATATTGATTGAGGAGTCTTTACCCGGAAAATCAAATGCACTGAACAAAGCAACAAATTTTATCAATACCTCTCTGATAGCTTTTGTTGATGATGATCACAGGGTTGATGAAGATTATATTATCTCTATTGAAAAAGCCTTTATTAATAATCCTGATATTATGTGTTTTTGTGGTAAAATAATCCCAGACTGGAATGGATCTGAACCAAGTTGGGTACATGATGAAGGCCAATATAAAATTTATCCATTACCGATCCCTCATTTTGATCATGAAGAAAAATCCTTTGAAATTTATGGGAATGGGCCAATCCCGGGCGGTGGAAACCTGGTGATTCGAAAGGAGGTATTTAGAATTGTCGGAAAATTTGATACGGAACTTGGACCAGAAGGCCACAACCTTGGCGGAGCAGAAGACATTGAATGGGTTCGAAGGGCACTTGAGAAAGGATTACGTCTCCGCTATGATCCAGAAATAATTCAATTTCACTACATAGATTACGATCGTCTTAAAGTCTGGTATCTAATGCGAAAAGCATATCTTCGCACGGCATCAATCGTAAGGTTATCAGAAGAGGCAAAAAGGGCGAAATTTGTTCCTAAATATTTACTACGGAAAATTATCACGGTTCTTTTTCATGGTTTAATCAATTGTTTAGTAGTCAATCGAAGGCGATTTTTTTTGGTGAGACTCTCAGCTGTATTTGGTGAAGTAAAAGGATTTTTACAAGCCAAATCAGACAAATCCTCTTGTTAATAAAATGTAAATAAATCATAGAATTGATAATGAAAAAATTAATTAAATTATTTGACCCTGAAATCAGAAGAAAAAACATTCTTTTTTTGCAATATTGGTTAAAGGGAATCTGTTGGCTTGTAAACCGTCCTGAATTGCCAGATCCAATATTTTTAATAGGGTGTTCCCGGTCTGGAACCACTGTCACCTATGAAACAATTCGCCAATCATCTGACTTAAGCTCTTTCGGCTACGAGCTTCCTCAATTCTGGCATGGTTTATGGGGACCTAATGATAATAATTGGGAATCAGAAGCCGCAAATGCTGAACATGCCTTAAAAAGTCATCGAAACACAGCATTTAAATTTTTTTATCAACGACTGGGATACACTGGCAGGATTCTTGATAAAACCTGTATCAATACAATGCGCGTACCTTACTTAAGAGAGCTATTTCCAAATGCACATTTTATTTACATTCACAGGGATGGGCGGGATACAATCAGTTCTCTTATGGAGGGGTGGAGATTGGGAGAACATTTTGCGCTTGAAAAATATTTAGGCAGATTTCCATGCACTGTAAATATTGATCAAGGTAAGTTCAAGCAATGGTGCTTTTTTTTACCTCCAGGATGGAAAAAATATAATGATTCGTCCCTGGAGGAAGTTTGTGCTTACCAATGGATTACCGCGAACCAGATGGCTTTGGATGCTAAGAAACTGATACCAGAGACGCAATGGATTCAGGTCCGCTATGAAGATATTTTCACAAGCCCGGTAGAGATGTTTCAGGGTATATTCAACCGATTAAAGTTACCGTTTGAGTCCAATGTTCGATTAAGGGCTGAAAATATAGCTAAACATCCCATAAGTATTGTGAATGGAAAACCTACCCCTGCCAAATGGAAGAGCCAAAATCCCAAAGCAATCGGTCGTATATTGGATGAAATTTCACCCATGATGAAAACATTAGGGTATCTTTAGTATTAATGGATAATAATACCAAAGAGAAGGGGCTTGTCAGCGTAGTGATCCCTGCCTATAATGCTGCCTGGTGTATTGAAAAAGCCATAGACAGTGTGTTATTACAGACCTATCCCTCGATAGAAATTATTATTATTAACGACGGCAGCACGGATGAAACAGAACAAAGACTCTGCCGTTACTCTAATGATATTAGGGTGCATAAACAACCCAATAAAGGTCTTAGCAGTGCCCGAAATTTTGGGATTCAAGTTTCCAAAGGCGAGTTCATCGCTTTCCTTGATGCGGATGATTATTGGCTGCCTCAAAAAATTCAAAAACAGGCCTCATTATTGAAAAAAAATCCAGAAATTGGGTTTTGTTCCACTGCAGCACGTGTAGAAGATTTAAATGGCGAGTTTTTAAATGATTGGACTTGTCCTGAAATTAAACATTCTGTGACCCATACAATTTTTCAACAAAATGCAGCCATTGCGGGCAGCGGTTCCAGCGTAATGGTAAGAAGAAAGCTGTTAGATCAGGAATCGTTTGATGAAACACTTAAAAGTCTTGAAGATATTGATATGTGGATGCGACTTTCTGTGAGAATGAACTATTTCTGTATTTGTGAACCATTGACCGTAATTGTAAAAAGAGACCAGAGCATGAGCCGTAATTTAAAAATTATGAAAAAATCGACTTTTTTTGTTTTGAAAAAAAATCGTTATTTGCTTGAAAAAAAATATAGGGGAACTTTTTGGCAGTCAGCCTATGCGGGTGCCCTTACTGATTTTGCCAAATGGGAATATCGTAATGGGAATTTGTTTCAAGCTGTCGTGCTATTGTTAGAAGGATTGTTGCGGTCTCCATTAGGAAAAGGGCGATTAATCATTGGCCTTCTTCTTGCTATGCTAAAAAGAGAGGTTATATAAAATAATAAATATGAATAATGATTCAAATATGATTTCAGTTATTATGCCATGTTACAATCAAAAATTTTTTGTTGAAGAAGCCATTCGTAATGTTATGGAGCAAAGTTACCAGAATATAGAGCTGATCGTTGTTGATGACGGATCAACAGACAACACGCCTGATATCTTAAAAAAGTTGGAAAATGAATATAAAAATAGAAAAATAAAAATGTTACACCAAAAAAATCAAGGGCCTTATCCTGCAAGAAATTATGCATTAAAAAATGCCCATGGAAAATATGTTGCTTTTCTTGATGCAGATGATTTCTGGGAAAAAGAATTTTTAAAAAAAATGCATCACCGTTTGGTGATGGATAATGCAGACTTGGTTTATTGCGGTTGGCAAAATATAGGTAAGAATGCGATAAACGGAAATCCATTTATTCCAGACAAATATGG
>JAOZQY010000062.1 GCA_029931975.1 Bacteroidales bacterium
GTACCCTTTTGAGGTACACACGCTTTCCAGGCGTGCCAGTTAAACCACTCCTGCACCTCTCCCTTATACCTGTATCGACTCACTGGCTTGCTCAAACCCGCTTATCTTCAGAATTTTGTAAGAACCACTCCTGCTTCAGATTACATCCTTTCACTCAGGAGAAATTTGCGGCGAAAAATACAAAAAAATATTAAAACTAGCACTCATGGGAGGGTGATTTCTCCTTTGAGTGATTTATTTAAAAGCATTTTAACCTTCGCGTCTTCCAGATTCTGTTCCAGCAGAACCATCGTTTTGCTTGTAGCCGCTTCTGTTGCAATGCTGTAACCGCTTATTACACAAATATTTAGTCGGCATCCGCTGGTCTCATATCTTCCCAGCTCCACATTTCCCCTGTTACACTGAGTTACATCCAGGATCAGGACGCTTTGATCAACGGCTTTTTTTATTCTGTCCAGGAACCAGGAACCCGCAGGTGTATTTCCGGCTTCGTAAGTTTCCAGAATCAAACCTTTTAATCCTACATAGCCCAGCACAGCATTTATGTATTTCGGCGTAATGCCCGGAAATAGTTTGAGGATGTCTATGTGAACGTTTAAACGTTTGTGAACCACCAATTCCCTGATTTTTCCCGGATACCTCATTGCTTCTCTGTTATACGCAAGATGCACTCCTGCCTTGGCCAGGTTCTCCAGCATAAAGCTGAGTGCTGAGGCTGAGTAGGCCATGGTATCGGGTCCATGCAAAACCACAAAACCATCAAATTTATGGTAGTTCTATTCTATGATTTTGGGGATCTGTTTCATGATCTTCTTAAAATCAAAAGGCTTCAATGATTCATTGGCCGGATCTTTGATCATTCCGATGGTGCCACCGGTATATAATAATCATATGGAGGGTGTGTCAGCTTTCATGGATGGGCTCTAGGCGAAATAGTTTCCGGGCATTCAAAGAAGTCATACCTGCAAGCTCTTCTTTGGTCAAGTTATGAATTTCTGACACTTTAGCAGCAGTTTCAACCAGGTAACTGCTCTCATTTCTTTTTCCCCTGTAGGGAACAGGTGCCAGAAAGGGAGCATCTGTTTCCAGCAGGAGTCTGTCCATGGGGATCGATCGGACTACCTCGGCCAACTTTGAGTTTTTGAAAGTGACAATGCCATTAATTCCGATCATAAAGTTGAATGAAAGTGCACGTTCCAGTTCTGCCACACCGCCTGTAAAACTATGGAACACTCCGCGAAGTTCAGGTCCACCCTTTTTGTCAAGGATGTTGAATATTTCCTCAAATGATTCTCTTGCATGGATGACCAGGGGAAGGTCCAGGTCCATGGCCCATCCTACCTGTGCAGAAAACACTTCCTCCTGTTCTTTCAGAAAGGTCTTATCCCAGTAAAGGTCAATTCCGGTTTCGCCAATGGCAATGATATCTTCTCGTTTCAGATGATTCTGAATCGCGGCCAGCTCTTCACGGAAATTTTCTTTCACCGATGTGGGATGAAGTCCCATCATGGGGAAACAGTGGTCCGGGAATTGTTCCACAAGGGAGAACATGGGCTCCATGGAAGCGCTGTCGATATTGGGTAATAACATATGGCTCACCCCGGCATTAATGGCCCTTCGGATCATTTGTTCCCGGTCGTCTTTGAAGGCATCCAGGTAAAGGTGAGTATGTGAGTCGATAAACACTTTGTTTTTTTGCGGCTACAAACATACAACATCGGCAGCAAACACTAATATAAAATCCCAGGGTGCATAATTCCGTGGTTGCATATACCCACTTATTAAACACCCTGGAAAAACTACTCCTTATGTTGTTTGTCCGCCGCGGTAGACGAATTTAAACAACACCCTGTGCCAGCATGGCGTCGGCAACCTTAACAAAACCTCCGATATTGGCTCCATTCACATAATTAATGTATCCATCTGATTCCGTACCGAAGTCCACACAGGTCTGGTGAATATTCTTCATAATGGCCTGCAGGCGAGCGTCGACCTCTTCCCTGGACCATGGAAGTCTCATGCTGTTCTGGGTCATTTCCAGTCCGGATACAGCCACACCCCCTGCATTGGCAGCTTTGCCGGGACCATAGAGGATCTTTTTATCCAAATAAACTTCAATGGCTTCAGGTGTGGAGGGCATATTGGCTCCTTCGCTGATCACTTTGCAACCATTTTCCACCAGGGTCTCGGCATCATTCTTATCGATCTCATTTTCTGTGGCTGATGGCAATGCTACGTCGCATTTCACATGCCAGGGCCGCTTTCCTTCAAAGTATTCACATCCGAAATGTTCTGCATATTCTTTGATTCTTCCTCTGCGCTGATTTTTCAGTTCCATCACCCAGGCAAGCTTTTCTGCATCAATTCCATCAGGATCATAAATAGATCCGGATGAATCGGACATGGTCACTGCTTTTCCACCAAGCTCAGTTAGTTTTTGAACGGCAAACTGTGCCACATTTCCTGAGCCTGAAACAGTGGCAATCTTTCCCTCCAGGGAATCACCTTTGGTGCCTAGCATTTCCTGTGCAAAATAGACAGCCCCATAGCCTGTGGCTTCGGGCCTGATTAAACTGCCACCCCATTCAAGGCCTTTACCGGTCAGCACTCCTGTAAATTCATTTTTGATCCGCTTATACTGACCAAAGAGGAAGCCAATCTCACGACCACCTACTCCGATGTCGCCTGCCGGCACATCTGTATTGGGCCCGATATGCCTGTTTAGTTCAGTCATAAGACTCTGGCAGAAGCGCATTACTTCGTTATCTGATTTTCCTTTTGGGTCAAAATCAGAACCTCCTTTACCTCCACCCATGGGAAGGGTGGTAAGGCTGTTCTTCAATACCTGTTCAAAGGCTAGAAATTTTAATATTCCAAGGTTTACAGTGGGGTGGAAACGAAGGCCACCTTTGTAGGGTCCAATGGCCGAGTTCATCTCTATCCTGTAACCCCTGTTGATTTCCACGTCACCTTTGTCATTGATCCAGGGAATCCTGAAAATAATGACCCGCTCGGGTTCAGCCATTTTTTCAAGAATCTTTGCATGCTTGTACTTGGGATTCTCTTCGATATAAGGAATCAGTGATTCCGCCACTTCGTGTACTGCCTGGTGAAACTCTGGTTCTGCCGGGTTTTTGGCCTTGATTCGGGCCATGAATTGTTCAACTTTAGGATCCATATCGGTTTTTTAAGGGTTCAACAGCTGCAAATCTAAAATTATTTCCCAGAGTTGCGCAACTTTTTCTCTGTAAAATTCTCAAGCCACGGTTAATTCATTTTCCTTCGTAGGGGGTATACCCTTAATCATGTAGTTCGTATATCATTAAACATGGATTCGGCATGTGCCTTGTTCAGGGGATGTGAATCCTGGTTTGATACAGCATGCCAGGTTCCACAAATACCCATCTTTTCAGTTCCATTTCTGTAAGTCTGGCCAGTACCACCTGGATGGCTATGCCTGAAAGCTCACAAAGCTCTTCGGGTCTCAATCCGCTGTGTATTGTCAATAGTTCCAGCAATTGCTTCTCCTGTAGTGTAAAGCTATTGTTTTCGGAAATATGCTGTGAGCCCCGAGCAACATCGTCTCTCCAGTTCAGGTGATCAATGACATCACGGGCCGACTCTACCATGGCGGCTACATTTTTTTTGATCAGTCTGTTACATCCTTTTGATCTCTCGTCTGTGGCCCGGCCGGGAACAGCCAGGACATCCCGCTGATAGGTGAAGGCCATATTGGCTGTAATCAGAGATCCTCCCTGCTTGGCTGATTCGACCACCAGGGTGGCATCGGCCAAGCCGGCGATGATCCTGTTGCGCCGGAGGAAATTATTTCGCTCCGGACCCATACCAGAATGGAAGTCGGTAAGCAGTGCCCCCTGCCTGCAAATCTTTTTTGCAGTCTCCCGGTGGGCATGAGGATATATTGTATCCAGACCATGTCCAAGCACTGCCACTGTGGGGATTTTTCCTTCAAGGGCTGCACGATGGGCAATTACATCGATGCCATAGGCCAGTCCACTTATAATAACCAGGTCGCTGATGAGCTCGCCCAGCTCCAGGACAATGTTTCGACACAGCTCCTTGCCATAAGAAGATGCCCTTCTGGTTCCCACCACACTAAGGGCCCTTTTGGTATGTAGTCCCTGATCTCCGCGGGCATAGAGCAGGATGGGGGCATCTACGCATTCCTTCAATCGTTTCGGATAGTTCTCGTCTTCAAAGTAGAGGGGCGAAATGTGATGCTTTTCCAGGAAAAGCATCTCCTTTTCTGCTCGTTCCAGCAAGGCTGATGTCTGGATTGATTGAGAGAGGTAAGGGCCAATACTGGGTATTTTTTCCAGGGTGCCCCTGCTCATACGGAACACTTCACGAGCTGAGCCTGCCCTGGAAAGCAGTTTCCTGGCAATAACCGGACCTATGTCCGGGGCCATAGTAAGTGCAATACGGTACTGAAGTTCAGTATGGGAGTAGGTTGACATCTTTTACAGGCTTGATGTGTTATCAGCCCTGAATATCGAGATTTGGAACATGAAAAATACGCTTGAAAGGTCAGCTGGAAAACAAGAAAGAGGCCAATATGAATGAAAGTTCCAATTTGTTTCAAATCTGACGGAGTTGTGTGTCGGCACACAAGAAAATCGGGAGTGTTTTACCACAAAGCCACACTGATCGCATCATTTGATCGTATGCAAATGATGCGATCAATGCCTATTTCAGGAAAAGTATATGTATCCGCCCAAGGTTCAAGCCTTACCTAAAATCTGAATTTCTCACCCCACTTGCAACTTTCTCACCCCACTTGCAACTCAATGGAGCCAAGAGTAATTTTTGGGGAGTATCCAAGGTCTAACTCCTTGAGGAGTATTTATCGATCGATTGTAGCATCTTCTCACGATCCTCTTTGTTCAGGGCAGAAAGGCTGATACGCGGGTAGCCGGCCACTTTACCGCGGAAGTTCTGATGAAGGATCAGGTAATGCTGGGTGCCAAAGAGGAATGGTTTGAGTTCATATTTCACAAACTGCGTCTTGGGAATCTCAATGGAGTTCTTTCGGCTTGTGAACATGCTTACCGGGTAGTATCTCACCACGATCCTCTCCCCCTGGTCGTTGTAGGAGACAAAGTAGGGGCGTTTCAGGTAGTTAATCCAGTTAACGACAATGTAAACGACCGAAATAAGAATGGCCACATGATATTTGGTGAGCCAGAACCGGGTCTCATCAAACCAGGGAAGAAATACAATGAGCAGAATGATCAGTGTAAATACAATGGTCATGACCAGCCTGCTCAGCCAGATACGATAAGTGTTTCGCTGGTTATCAATTTTCATTGGCCTTACGTCTTTGCCGCTCCTTTTTAATCAGAGAGAGCTCCCTTCCGGTCTGCCCTTTTACCGAAGTATTCTCCTCCACACGACGCATCAGGTAGGGGAGTACAAAGCGAACCGGACCGTAAGGTACATATTTTGCAACATTAAAACCAGCATCAGACAGGTTGTAGCTGATGTGTTCGCTCATGCCATAGAGCTGGGAGAACCAGATTCGCTTATCGGCCGGATCCACACCATGTTCTGCCATTAACTCTGTGAGGTACATGCTGCTGTATTCGTTATGAGTTCCATTGAAGATGGAGACTACATCCAGGTTTTCTATGGAGATCTTCAGAGCCAGGTTGTAATCCCGGTCGGTGCTTTCCCGGTCGGGCTGGATAGGATCTTCATAGCCCATCTTGCTCGCACGCGCCCGCTCTCTCTCCATATAGGCTCCGCGTACAAATTTGGCTCCCAGGAAGAACTTTTCTTCTCGGGCTTTTTTAATATCGGCCTCCAGAATGGCGATGCGGTCGTGGCGGTACATTTGGTAAGTATTGAATACAATGCACTTTTTTTTGTTGTAATGCTGCATCATCTCAATGACCACCTGATCGATGAACCCTTGGATATAAGTGTCTTCCGCATCGATCATGATGGGAATGTCATTCTCAAAAGCCGTAAGACACAGGGTATTGATCCGGGTACGGAATTTCTCTCCCTCTTCAATAATTCTCTCGTTGGGAGTGGTGTCGCCACTGAGCACTTCAAGAGCTTCATGGCTTCCAAAAGCAGTGGGCTTGAATACCGCAAAGGGAATATCGGGATTGCTTCCGGCATTTTTAATCGCATGAAGGGTTTCTTCCAGTGCTGCATTAATGGCTTTTTCGGTTTTCTTTCCCTCCACGGAATAGTCGAGGATGGAGTATACATTGGCGGTTTTGATCTTCTCAACCGCCCTCTGACAATCCTCCAGGGTCTCCCCCCCCACGAAATGTTTAAATGCGGTGGGCTTTACGATCCATCCGATGGGGATTCTCAGTGCTGAACATACCTGGATCACCGGGTTGCCTATTTTTACCAGGATGGGATAGGAGATCAGTTTAAAAAGAATGTATGCCCTGCGCAGCTCACGATCCGATTTGATTCGGAACGCTGTCTTGGTATCTTCAAAATTAATTTCTTTCATGGTCTCTTATGACTAGCTATTATTTCAGGATGCCAATATAGGCTAATTATTATCTTTGAATTATGAAAAATGTCATCTCTGCTCCTGAAAAGGCAGTTAAAGATACCATCTATATACCTTCCTCCAAGAGTATTTCCAATCGCATGTTGATTATTCGTGCCCTTGCAGGCTCGGTGGTCCCTCTAGGCAATTTGTCGGAGAGTGACGACACGGCTGTGTTAGGCAAAGCTCTTGATTCAGAGGAATATGTGAAGGATGTGGGACATGCTGGCACGGCCATGCGTTTCCTGACTGCCTACCTGGCCATACAGGCGGGAGAGCATATTCTAACCGGATCAGAGCGGATGAAACAGCGTCCTGTTGGTCCCTTGGTGGATGCTCTAAAACAGGTGGGAGCCCGCATCGAATACCTGGAAAATGAGGGCTGTCCTCCGCTCAGGATCTCAGGCGGAGAATTGAGCGGTAGAAACATAGAGATTGATGCCGGAATCAGCAGTCAGTTTATTAGCGCTCTGATGATGATTGGACCTCTGTTGGAGGGAGGGCTCATTATCGAACTGAAGGGCCATGTGGTATCGGCCAGCTATATTGAAATGACCCTCTCATTAATGAACAGCTGTGGTGCAGGGGCCCGGTTTGATGGAAAAAGAATCACGGTGCCCCAGGGTGCTTATACAATGAATGATTTCACAGTGGAATCGGACTGGAGTGGTGCCTCTTATTGGTACCAGGTGGCAGCTCTTCTTCCCGGATCGGAAATCATTCTTCCCAATCTTTCCATGCATAGCCTGCAGGGAGATGCGGCACTGGTTCAGATTTTTGAAGTCTTGGGAGTGCATACTATCTTTAGGGAAGACGGTCTGGTGTTACATTCAGAGAAACAGGAGATGCCAGAGCTTTTTGAGTATGATTTTACCTCTTGTCCCGACCTGGTGCAGACCTGTGCTGTCGCCCTGTGTGCTCTGGATGTACCCTTTCGTTTTACAGGAACTATTACCCTGCGGGTGAAAGAGACCGATCGAATAACGGCCCTTCAGACCGAGTTAAAAAAGGCAGGTATGGTGCTGAAAGCTGATTCTGTAAGTGAGTGGATCGCCTGGGACGGTGAACGATGCGAGCCAGCAAGCGATCCTGTTATCCAAACCTATCATGATCACCGGATGGCCATGGCCTTTGCACCCATGGCGATCCACCTGGGACAAATATCCATTGAAGATCCGGGGGTGGTGACCAAATCCTATCCAGGCTACTGGAATGATCTGAAGAAAGCTGGGTTCAGGATTGCCTAATCCTGTTGTTTACGCTGGTCCCGGAAAAAATCTTTCAGAAGCAACGAAGCTTCCTCCTCTAAAAGACCGGATAAAACTTTCGTTTTCTTATGCAGGATTTGTTCATTCAAGCGGCCAAAACCTTCCTTGGGATCGGCAGCTCCAAATACCATCCTTTTCAGCTGTGCCCACTTCATGGCTGCAGCACACATCACACAGGGTTCCAGGCTTACATAAAGAGTGCACTCCGACAGGTATTTGGCTCCCAGGTAATTGGATGCTGCAGTAATGGCAATCATTTCTGCATGTGCAGTCACATCGTTGAGCTGCTGGGTCATGTTATGCGCCCGGGCAATAATCCGGTTTTGATTAACCACTATGGCACCTACCGGGACCTCTTCCCGGGCAAGCGCCTTATGTGCTTCCTTAAGTGCTTCATTCATAAAATATTCGTCTGAAAACAGGGGGTAAGTCATGTTAAAGTTGCTAAATTTGCACCTCAATAAAGTTACAAAAAATAGAAGGACTATGTACAGGACACACAATTGTGGGCAGTTGAATATGAAAAATGTGGGCGAGGGAGTGATGCTCTCGGGTTGGGTTCAGAAATCCAGGGATCTGGGCGGAATGACCTTTGTGGACCTGCGCGACCGATATGGCATCACCCAGCTGGTTTTCAATATGGAAACCGATTCAGGATTGTGTGAACAAGCACGTAAACTGGGACGAGAATTTGTGGTGCAGGCAGAAGGAAAGGTGATGGAAAGGAGCAATAAAAATCCCCAGATTCCCACTGGTGAAATTGAAATCACGGTGGAGAAACTGGAAATCCTGAACAAATCAGATACACCCCCTTTTACCATTGAGGAGGATACCGACGGAGGGGACGATCTTCGGATGAAATACCGATACCTGGATCTTCGCAGGAAGGTGGTCAGAGAGAATCTTCAGTTGAGGAGCCGCATGGCCATCGAAATCAGGAAATATTTGAGTGATGAGGGTTTTCTGGAGGTGGAGACACCGGTACTTATCAAATCGACTCCCGAGGGGGCCCGGGATTTTGTGGTGCCTTCCCGGATGAACCCTGGTGAATTCTACGCGCTGCCACAGTCTCCGCAGACCTTTAAGCAGCTGCTGATGGTGGCGGGATTTGATAAATATTTCCAGATCGTCAAGTGTTTCAGGGACGAGGATCTGCGAGCCGACCGTCAGCCTGAATTCACACAGATCGATTGTGAAATGTCCTTTGTGGAGCGCGATGATGTGCTTGCTGCCTTTGAGGGACTGACCAAACATCTGTTTCAAACTGTCAAGGGGCTGGAGATCGAAGGGGAATTTATAAAGATGCCCTATAGTGAAGCCATGAGCCGCTTTGGAAATGACAAGCCCGATATCCGCTTTGGTATGGAAATCAGTGGAATGTCGGAACTGGTGAAAGGAAAGGGATTCCAGGTGTTCGACTCCGTGGAGTATGTGGGGGGGATCTGTGCCAAATCGTGTGCCGGATACAGTCGAAAACAGCTGGATGCACTGACCGATTTTGTGAAGCGTCCGCAGATGGGGATGAAAGGGATGGTCTATGTGAAATACAACGAAGACGGAACCCTGAAGTCGTCGGTAGATAAATTTTATGATGAGGCTGCACTCAAAGATTGGGCAGCACTGTTTGGCGCCTTACCTGGCGATTTAATCCTGGTTCTGGCAGGTGATCGTGATCTCACCCTGAAGGCACTGAGTGAGTTGAGACTGGAGATGGGGAACAGGCTCGAACTTCGCGATCCCAATGTATTCAAACCCCTTTGGGTTGTTGATTTTCCGCTGCTGGAGTGGGATGAAAATACCGAACGCTTCCATGCCATGCATCACCCCTTTACCAGTCCGTACGAAGAGGACATGGAGCTCTTTAAAACAGATCCCGCCAAGGTTAGGGCCCGCGCCTACGACCTGGTAATCAACGGGGTGGAGATTGGAGGTGGTTCCATCAGGATCCATAATGAGGACCTGCAGAGGCAGATGTTCGACAACCTGGGCTTTACCAAAGAAGAGGCACAAAAGCAGTTTGGTTTCCTGATGAGTGCCTTCCGTTATGGTGCACCTCCTCACGGGGGGATCGCTTTTGGCTTTGACAGGCTGGTGGCACTGTTTGCCGGTATCGAATCCATAAGGGATGTGATAGCCTTCCCCAAGAACAATGCAGGACGGGACGTGATGATCGAAACTCCCTCCACCATTTCAGAAGAGCAGCTGGATGAGCTGAGCCTGAATGTAAAAGTGGTAAAATGAGAATCTACATCTGATGATTTATTTGTGGAGGTTCTTAATGAAAACAGTTTCATACTTATGACGCTTGTTACCCGATCGGTAAGGCGCCTATTCTCCATGTTCCTTTTGTTGTATAGTAACAAGCCGGTCTGCTTTTGATTTACACAGAATGAAAATGCAAAAAAATGAGGATGAATAGATTCTTCATCAGAAATTAGATAGGTTTGGACCAAAGTTTTTAGTTTTTAATAAAGCAAGCATGATGTCCCAATCCAAACCAACAAAGCCCGCAGAGCGTCTGTTATCACTTGATTTTTTTCGTGGGGCAATCATGTTTTTATTGATTGCTGAATTTACACACCTGTTTTCGGTAATGTACGATCCTGCGCTTGAAGGATCCATTTTGTATTTTATTGGCAAACAATTTCATCATCATCCCTGGAACGGCCTTCGCTTCTGGGATCTGATTCAGCCCTATTTTATGTTTATTGTGGGAGTGGCCATGCCTTATTCTTTAGCCAATCGCAAAAAACGTGGTCACACCAATTCCCAGATTACCAAGCATGCCTTTCAGCGGGCATTTATACTTCTATTTCTTGGGTGGGCCCTCTATTGCATTGATCCCGGGAAAATAGAGTTTCGTTTCCAGAATGTACTTGCACAGCTTTCTGTGACCTATATACTGGCCTTCTTGGTGATGAACAAACCAGCCAAAGTGCAAATCATCTTCTCCTTGCTGCTGCTTGCACTTACTGAGGTAATTTACCGGGGTTTCCCGGTGGAAGGTTTCAATCATCCCTTCATTGCCAATGAGAATTTCGGAACCTGGCTTGATTTGCAATATGGTGGAGCCGACCTGAATGGACATTGGGTTTCGTTTAATGCGATTCCAACCACTGCGCATACTATCTGGGGTGTGCTGGCCGGACAGTTGCTGATGAGCAAGCGTACGGCCATGCAGAAACTTAACATATTGATTATTGCTGGAGTAATCGGCCTGTTAGTTGGCTATGCGCTTAGTCCCGTTACACCCATTATTAAGAGAATCAGCACCTCAACTTTTGTACTGGTAAGTGGGGGATGGGCCTTGCTGACCCTGGCCTTCTCCTATTGGCTGATTGATATCAAAAAGCGACAAAATTGGGCACGGTTTTTAAGCGTTGTGGGACTGAATCCCCTCTTTATTTACCTGTTTGCCCATGTGGGCGGGGCGATTTTTATCGAGTCTATCCTTCATCCATTTACCTTCTTGCTGTTTGGCTGGATGGGTACCCTGACAGCCTCGATCCTGACCAGTGCCATTGTGCTGTTTTTACTGTGGTATATATGTCAGTGGCTACATAAACATAACATTTATATCCGGATATAGATAGAATTCACAACGAGTGCCCCTTGATCACGATCCACATGAGAACCATTATACATAGGATTTAGCAGCAATTCCTGAGAAGTTAGTTTTTATTCACGATATTTTGTGTATAACTTCCCCCCCGAATTAATATGCAGACCCATTGATACTCTTTACTTTGTACCCATAAATTTGTGACCCATAGATAGACATGCTTAAGATTGCAAAGGAGGAGAGTCAGTACAGGGTTGAGCTGTTCCAGGTAAACAGACTAAACACCCTTTTTTCAGAACTGGTAAAGCAACAGCTTACAGAGCTGGTGGAGGAACCGGGGGCATCCGTAGTTTTTAACCTGTCTGATATCCGTTTTATCGACTCATCAGGTTTTGATGTGCTTCTGAAGGTTTCGGACCGGGCCAGAGAGGCGGGCAGCAAGTTTAAGCTCTGCAACATCACAGATGATGTACGGGAACTGATTATCCTGATGGAGCTGGAAGAGAGGTTTGATTTCGTAACCTGCACAAACAGGAGGGAGAAGATCCTGCAGCTACTGGATTAATGACCAATCAGGGTAGCCGAGGTACATGCCGAAATGGTGACATCTGTGTAGTCGCCTGGTTTCAGATCATTTTTTGGAAATACAACCACCTTATTTTGTGAGGTGCGTCCGTAGAGTTGCTCTTCAGATTTTTTGGAGGTGCCTTCCACCAGAACTTTGAAGGTTTGTCCCACATCCCTTTTCTTGCTCTCCAGTGAAAGCTTCCCCTGCAATTCAATAATCTCATTTAACCTCCGGGTCTTCACCGTTTCCGGAACATCGTCCTTCAGCTTTTCCGCTGCAAAGGTTTCGGGGCGTTCACTGTATTTAAACATATAGGCAAAATCGTATTGAGCCCACTCCATCAATCTGAGGGTCTGCTGGTGCTCCTCTTCGCTTTCACCGCAAAATCCTGTAATGATATCCGTAGTGATGGAAGCCCCGGGAAGGTAGTCTCGAATAGCTGAAATACGCTCCATATAATGTTCCCTTGTGTACCTGCGTTTCATTCTTTGCAGCACCGTTGTGCTTCCCGATTGAACCGGCAGGTGGATGGACTTACAGAGGTTGGGATATTGGGAAATCACCTTCAGCAAATCATCAGACATATCTTTGGGATGTGAGGTGGCAAAGCGGACCCTGAATGAGGGATGGATGTGAGCCACTCTTTCAAGAAGCTTCTCAAACTTCAATAGGCTGTCCCCCTCGTTCCAATGGTATGAGTTTACGTTCTGTCCAAGCAGGGTAACTTCCCGGTAGCCTTTGGAAAAAAGCTCAGTGGCTTCCATAACAATGGTTTCAGGGTCACGGCTTCGCTCCCGTCCGCGGGTGCCAGGTACTACACAATAAGCGCAAAAATTGTTACAACCCCGCATGATGGAAACAAAGGAAGTCACATGGTTACGGTCCATCCTTACTGGTTGAATATCATCGTAGGTCTCCTTCAGTGATAGGATGGTATTAATCCCCTTTTGTCCGCTCTCCACCTTTTGCAAGAGTTCGGGGAGTTTACGGTAAGCATCAGGTCCCACTACCAGGTCAACAATGAGCTCGTCCTCCAGTAGTTTCTCCTTCAGCCTTTCGGCCATGCATCCGATCACACCAATGGAAACGGATCTCTTTTGTTCTTTGAGTTTTCGAAAGTCCCTTAGCCTGGACTTTACCCGCTGCTCGGCATTGTCCCTGATTGAACAGGTATTCACCAGCACCAGGTCCGCTTCGTTAATATCTTCAGTAAGCTGGTAGTGGTATTGCTGCAGGATGGCAGCAACTACCTCACTATCTACCACATTCATCTGGCAACCGTAGGTCTCTATATAAAGCTTGTGTTCCGGCATGGGCGCAAAGGTAGAAAAAAGACCATTGACCGACAATATGAAGCAGTTTACCGATTTATTGTTTCCCGGCAAAGCTGCATGACCTATACTTGCAGAAGAAACATAGTATTGATTTATAAATTTAAACAGATGAAAATGGGAGCAGGATTATTCTGGGGTGCATTTTTACTCCTCTTGGGAGTGGCCCTGATCATAAAAGTGGTATTCAATGTCGATTTTCCGGTGTTTAAAGTGCTGATTGGCATTTTCCTGGTAGTGCTGGGTCTCAAGGTAATATTTGGCAAGTTCCTTGTTTCACCAGGTCATTTCAGTGCCGAGGAAACTATATTTAATGAACGGGTCTACGATAATCCGGAATCGGGAAAGGAGTACACGGTGCTCTTTGCAAAGGGAGTGTATGATTTTACCAATGTGGATCTTGAAAAGGGAAGTTTTCAGGCAAAAGTAAGCACGGTTTTTGGTGGTACTCAAATCATCATACCAGCGGATAAGCCCGTCAGGATCCAGGCCGATGCAGTTTTTGCAGGTGCTGAACTTCCCGATGGGAACAATGCCGTGTTTGGTACAACTATCTATGAAAGTGACTCCTGGAGTCCAGATACTGCCTCAATAGATATAAAGGTGGATGTGGTTTTCGGGGGTGTCCAGGTGATCAAACGATGATTACTTTTCTTTAAAGCGGCATTTTTCTACTTTTGCAGTAAACATTCTACAGGAATTATGTCAGGACACAGCAAATGGTCAACCATTAAGCGTAAGAAAGGCGCCAATGATGCCAAACGGGGAAAACTCTTCACCAAAATTATCAAGGAAATTACTGTAGCTGCCAGTGAGGGTGGTATGGAGATTGAATCCAATCCCAGGCTAAGGTCAGCGGTTCAGAATGCCAAGGGGATGAATATGCCCAAGGACACCATTCAGCGGGCCATAAACAAGGCTGGAAAAGACAGTTCATCTTTTATGGAACTTAGCTTTGAGGGAAAGCTACCATTCGGAATCCTGGTTTTTGTCGATAGCCTGACCGATAACCGTAACAGGACCGTTAGTAATGTCCGCTCCATTTTTACCAAACGGGGAGGAGAACTTGGTACCAACGGATCACTTAGTTACATGTTCGATCGCAAAGGTATTATCAGTATTGAAAAAGGAGATATGGATCCCGATGAGTTTGAACTGGAACTGATTGATGCCGGAGTGGAGGAGATCGAATTGGAAGAAGGAATGTTTATGATTACCACACCCATGGAGGAGTTTCACAATGTTCAGATGAAACTACAGGAAATGGGACTGGAGCCCCTTAGCGCAGAACTGCAACGGATTCCCAATGACACCATTGATCTGACCACAGAACAGGGGATCCAGATTATGAAGATCATCGAAGAATTTGAAGATGATGATGATGTTCAGTCTGTCTGGCACAACCTGGAGGTAACAGACGAGGTAAGTGAGGCCATGGAGTAAAAAGTCCGGATTCCGGCTATAATCCTTTATTAATTACTCTTACAGAGAAGGTAGTCATACCGATCAGAATTCCGGCCATAGCTGCAGTTCTGATCAGGTGTTCCGGGTCGTACCAGTTGAAAAAAACCATGGTTGGCCCACTGATCATCAGCAGGATCATGGCGATTACCGGGAATTTCTTCATTTTAAATCGGGTGAGTCCCAGCCCAAAGGCAAACATACCCACAAAACTGCTTCCTATACGCCTGTAGAACAGCTCATCCTGGTACATGCTCAGGAGCCTGAGCCATAACTGTTCCTGTGTCTGGGTACTATTGCTTAGCAATCCCCCTGCCAGTTCATGATACAGTGTGAGTCCCGAAATTCCCATCATCACAAATCCTGCAGATGCACCAAGCATCCAGATGCTGTTCACATAGTGAAGAATTTTGAGCCTTTTATGGAAGAGAACAAAGTAAAATGGAATGGAGAGGAAAGTGGTCAAGGCAGTAAGTAGCCATGACCATATGCTTAACCGTTGGTTTTGCAAGTGGTTGGAGAGATAGCTCAGGTCTTCCTGCAATGAGGCATAAGGACTTACGAAATCGAAATCAAGAAGCAGGGATGTCACATAACTTAATGCAGCCAGTATAATGACCAAACCTGCGAACACCTCTCTTCTTCTCTGTTTCTTACGTGCTAACATCTGTATATAGTGAAAGTAATCAATTTCTCAATTGTATGACAAACGGAATGCAATTTTGCTTAATTTTGTTCCCACAAAATAACCGGATGACTCGCACCATACTTTTTCTACTTTCATTTATCTGTTCAGCCACAATGGCGATTGCCCAGGATGATATATTAAAAACACTTCAGGAGGAGGGACCCTCCCAAGAGGTCTATATCGAATTGGACAGCTTGTTGGAGGCCAATTATCATAAATTGATTTCCAAAAATATGAAATCTTCCGGTATTCCGGGCTACAGGATCAGAATCTATTCTGAAAGCGGCCTGGGGGCTAAGGAAGAGCAACAGAGGATCAGGGCCAGTTTCCTATCTCTCTTCCCGGGACTTGATGCATATAACCGTTATGACGAACCCTTCTTTAAAATCTATGTAGGGGATTGCAGGACCAGGAGTGATGCGATCAAGTTGAATGACATAATAAAAAAGGAATTTCCAAATACGATTATTATCCCGGACTATATTAATTTGAAGAGTAAAGATTAGTAGGCTTGAACCATGACTGACGATGTAAAACATAAGTGTGGTATAGCGCTGATCCGTCTGCTCAAGCCATTGGAATATTACCAGCTTCAGCATGGTTCCTGGAGGTATGGCCTGGAAAAACTGTACCTGATGATGGAGAAGCAGCGAAACAGGGGCCAGGATGGTGCCGGATTGGTCAGTCTGAAAATGGATACCCCTCCGGGAAAGAAATATTTCAGCAGGGCCAGAGAAACAGGTTCTTCAGCCATCAATGAAATTTTCAAGAAGATATATACGAAATTTGAGGAGGTCGAGAAACAAAATCCGGATGCCTTTTATGACCCTGGCTGGGCCAAGACCAACCTTCCCTTTGTGGGGGAAGCATACCTTGGGCACCTTCGATATGGAACTTTTGGGTCCAATAATATAGAGAATCTTCACCCGGTGATGCGGGAGAATAACTGGCGTACCCGAAACCTTGTGATGGCAGGCAACTTCAACCTGACCAATGTGGATGAGTTATTTGAACAGCTGGTCGAGTTGGGGCAGTCTCCCAAAGAGTATTCCGATACAGTAACCATGCTGGAGAAAGTGGGCCATTTTCTAGACACTGAGAATCAAAGATTATTTGATCTGTACAAATCCCAGGGATTTACCAACCGGGATATCACCCCGAAGATCGGAAGGAACATAGATGTTTCGAAAGTACTGGGAGATGCCAGCAAGCGCTGGGACGGAGGCTATACGGTGGCTGGTATGTTAGGTCATGGTGATGTGTTTGCCATGCGGGATCCCTGGGGGATCAGGCCGGCATACTATTACCACGATGAGGATATTGTTATTGTAACTTCTGAGCGGCCTGTGATTCAGACAGCCATGAATGTGCCCTTTGAGAGCGTGAAAGAGTTGCCTGCAGGTCATGCACTGGTGGTGAAGAAGAACGGGCAACTTTCCATTGATCGGATTCGCGATAAGCAGGAGAAGAAATCTTGCTCCTTTGAGCGGATTTATTTTTCCAGGGGAAGCGACAGGGAGATTTATAGCGAGAGAAAGGAACTGGGTAAGGTGCTGGTTCCCGCCATCCTCAAGGCCATCGATTACGAAGTGAAAAACACTGTTTTTTCCTTTATTCCCAATACAGCCGAGTCGGCCTTTTACGGTATGGTTAAGGGGGTGGAGCATCATATGATGGTGAAGAAGATGGATGAGTTGACAAAACTCAAGGGGAAATGCAGCCAGGAAGATATTCTGAAGATTATGACCGAAAGGGCCCGTATTGAGAAAGTGGCCATCAAGGACCTGAAACTGCGCACTTTTATTTCCCAGGATAAGGGCCGCAAGGATATGGTGAGTCACGTATATGATGTCACCTATGGGACCATTAGAGAGGGGGTGGATAACCTGGTGATCATTGACGATAGTATTGTCAGGGGAACTACCCTGAAGCAAAGCATTATCAAGATCCTGGACAGGCTGGGGCCCAAAAGGATAGTAGTAGTATCTTCCTCACCCCAGATCAGGTACCCGGATTGCTATGGTATTGATATGGCCAAGCTGGGTGATTTCGCAGCCTTCCAGGCGGCCATTGCCCTACTCAAGGAGAACGAGATGGAACATGTGATCAACGAGGTCTATAAGAAATGCGATCAGCAGAAAGATCTTCCCAAGGAGGAGTTTGTGAATTATGTGAAAGATATTTACAAGCCTTTCACACAGCAAGAGGTAAGCAAGAAGATTGCTGAAATGCTTACCGATTCGGATGTGAATGCCGAGGTGACGATTGTATACCAGAGCATTGATAACCTGCACAAGGCAGTCCCTGATGATTTGGGCGACTGGTATTTTACCGGTGATTATCCAACACCTGGAGGAAACAAGGTGGTGAGCACATCTTTTCTGAACTATATACACGGGATTAATACCCGGGCCTACTAAGGAGTAGGCATCCTGTACTAAATTCTATTTTCGTTTGTAAAATTTAAAACGGGTATTCAGCTTCTGAAGCTTCAGGTCCCTGCGTTTTATATTGGTGATTTTTTGAAGTTGCTTGGGAATATAATTCAGAACGTGTCTCTCAATTTTAGCTTTGTAGAGGTCATTCACCGTAATCATAATTCCGGTTTCCTCCACATCTCCAAAGCCCTTGTTCAGTACGGTGCCAAAGGTTCTCATTGAAGGTGAAAGATTCATATAGGCATTGATCAGGGGGGGGATATTTTCACCGCAGGCTCTGACCTCTTTGGAGAGGATATTATAGTCTTCTTTATAATTCTGACCGGTGAAGATTGCAGTAAGCCTGGCTCGGTCAGCGGCTATCTCCAGGGGCTCTTTGGGGGTAACCAGCTGGTCATTATCCGGAAAGTGTTTGTTCAGAAAAAAGAGGATCATATTCCTTGCCAGCTGGTGATAGTGCAGGTACATGGTCACCTTCCCGAACATATATTTCTTATGAGGATGGTCAAGAACCAGGGTGCCCAGTCCGTCCCAGAGGTTATCCAGTGCATAGAGTCCTTTTCGCTTGAGCGCGGTACTCTGGTATTTTGGTTGTACAAAAGAGCGTCCCAGTTCAATCATATGGGGTACGTATTCTTTCACAAACTCCTCAGAAAAATTAAAAAGTTTGGCGGTAGCCAATTTGACTTCTCCGCCTTTTATACATTGTTTGGAATCGCAGATATGAAAGCGGTATCCGCCCAGGATTGTTTGTTCGTCAGGATCCCATACAACCAGTTGCTGATAGGAATTCTCCCCGGTGTCATACCCATCCAGATCACACTCCAGTCCGGTTCCTCCGCCGGCGTTTCGGAAAGATACTTCTCTAAGCCGTCCGATCTCCCGCATGGTATTGGGAGAATTCTCCGCATTAATTATATAGATTTTATTCCCCCCCTTGTTGGTTTTCCTGATAAACCGCTCCTTATTAAGTTCTTCTTTCAGGGCTTCAAGTGGAACCGGGGGTATAATATCTTTCATCTTCATGTCCAGGCAATTTATTTATTTATGGCAGTGAATTCACTTTCGGGGTTTTCGGCCAGGGTGTAGGTATAATCCTTCACCAGGGCTGCCCATTCAACAGGTGTATGGCGCTTATCAAAAGTAGAAAACGGAATCGGTTTACCGAAGGTTATCACAAAATGTTTGTTGCGGTGCTTGTAAGATTCGTTGGGAAGAAAGAACATCTCCAGGTTGGCTTTGATTCCCAGGAACTTCCTTGTATTGGACAGGTTGTAGAAGAAATTTGAACACCTGCCGGATACATGGATGGGGATGATATCCCTTTTGGTCTGTTTTGCCTTTGAAATAATGCTCTTCTGCCACTCGGGATCCCTGATGAGCCCCTTTTTCCTCCGGGAGACCAGTCCGGCCGGAAATGACATCACCTGAACATCCGACTCAAACATGGCATGGATGCGTCGCACGTTCTCAGAGGCCTGTGTTCCGTGCTTGTTGATGGGGACAAAGATTCCGTCCATATTTTTCACTTTACAAAGCAGGTCGTTGGCCAGCACCTTTAGATTGGGGAAGGATCGGGATATCTCGCTGATAAGCATCATGCCATCGAACCCACCGAGGGGGTGGTTGGACACAAAAATAAACCTTCCGTCGGGGGGGAGATGATCCCTCCCCAGGACCTTCAGGCTTACGTTAAATGCTTCGATGGAAGCGCGGGCAAAATCCACATTTTTTTTATATCCATGGTTGTAGAGAATGGGGTCATTAAAGAAGTCAATCCGGAGCAGTCGGGAAAATAACCGGAAAACAAATCCTGGGATCCATCGACCCAATTTCGGGTTTTTATCCATGAATAAGTCCCTGAGATTGATGGGTTTAAAGTTCTTCTTATGCTCTGCTTCGTCCATGGATATTCGCTAAGTGTATGTGTCTTGCCATAGTTCAAAGACAAAAGTATTAAAAGATAAGTTATTAACAAAGTGGGAAAAAGTGGGGTAAAATGGA
>JAOZQY010000063.1 GCA_029931975.1 Bacteroidales bacterium
TTAAAAGTATCTGTATCACCGGGCTTCTGGAGGCTGAAGCGGCATACTTGATAGAGTCTGTAAGAAGGTTTATTGATGCCATAGACGCTCTGGAAGTTCAAGAAAGGTCTAATAACTCTTTAAAGTCCTATTAGCCAGTACCCCTTGACCAGTACCCCTTGACCAGTACCCCTTGGCCAGTTCCCCTTGGCCAGAACACATGGCCGATGTCCTCTTTGTCTCTTCCTTTCTTAAAGCCTGTCTTCGTCAGGTAGACTATTTGACCATGATCAATATCGCTTCCCTGGCAATTACCTGCCCGCTTTAAGAATGGTGTGATTAGCTAACCAGTGTCAGAATATGCAAGCAAAAGAACAGATCGTGCATTTACAAATTAGTTTTTAGACACGATCTTTGGTTTCTCCATTTGGTAAATATATGTTGATCTCAAGAAAGTTGAATTATGAATAATGTAGAACGTTTTAAAAACATCATGAACTTTAAGCCGGTTGACAGGTTACCGGCCATTGAGTCCTTTCCCTGGTGGGATCAGACCCTGGACCGCTGGTACGCGGAAGGGCTCTCAAAGGATTTAACCACTCATTACGAAATAGGGCGCTGGTTCGGACTGGATATGCATCGCTGGTGGTGGATCTCGCCCAGGTGGGACTTTACTCCGCGACCCGGGAGAAGCCGTCAGAAAGGTATGGTGGATACCGTGGATGAATACAATAAACTGGTTAAGCCCCTTCTCGCCAAGCCGCATTTCAGCAATCCGCCCTACTATAACGAGGAGATGCTACACAGTTTTGCGGAAGAGCGGAAGAATGGAGATGTTTTTCTGTGGCTGCAGATCGACGGCTTCTTCTGGTTCCCCCGGGAGGTTATGGGGGTAGAGAAACATCTGTTTGCCTTTTATGAGCAGCCGGAATTCATGCACCTGATTAACACGGATCTTGCAGCATACAACCTGAAAATGCTACAGGAGTTATTCAAGATCCTGGTACCAGACATTGTTATATTTGCTGAGGATATGTCCTACAAGATGGGCCCCATGCTTTCTCCCGAACTCTACGATGAGTTTATTTCCCCCTACTATGCCAAAATCCTGCCTTTTCTCAAGGATCATGGGTGTATTCCCATGGTTGACAGCGACGGGGATCTGGGAGACATGATCTCCTGGCTGGAAAAAGATAGTATCGAAGGCGCCAGCCCGATGGAGCGGCAGGCGGGCACTGATATTGTTAAGATCCGCAAGGAGCACCCGAATTTCAAAATGATGGGAGGTTTTGATAAACGAACCATTCACCAGGGGGAGGAGGCCATGCGAGCGGAATTTGAACGGATCTTACCGGTGATGCATTCGGGTGGATACATACCTTCGGTCGATCATCAGACTCCTCCGGATGTTTCCGTAGAAAATTACAAAATTTATGCTTCCTTACTGAACGAATATTGCAGAAAAGTACATTAAAGGTCGAATTGTATGAAACATAAGAGAAGTATGACTTCAAAAGAACGTGTACTTACCACCTTTGCCCGGCAGGAGGCTGACCGGGTACCCATAAATTATCTTACAAATTCGGGAATCGATGCCCGGCTCAAGACCCATTTTGGTTTAAAGGCTGATGATGATGAGGGACTTCGCCGCGCACTGGGTGTAGACTTTCGTGAGGTCAGGGCTCCCTATGTCGGTCCTAAGCTACATGAAGATGTTGGGAACCATATAGTGGATAATTACGGGGTGCACAGGCGCTGGGTGGAACATGGGAGCGGAGGGTACTGGGACTTTTGTGAATTCCCACTCCGGGAAGCAGATGAAGAAACCGTGGCCAACTGGCTCATGCCTTCCCCTGATGATTTCGACTACAGTCAGATTGCCAGGGAATGCAAGAAGCACGGACACTATGCTGTTCACATAGGTGGTGCGGGTCTCTGCGACGCTATTAACAGCAGCGGCTACCTGCGCAGCATGGAGCAGATATTCATGGATCTGCTCACCGACGATCCGGCCGGATTGCTTATTATGAAGCGGCGAACGGAGATCAACCTGGAGATCACCCGCAGATCCATCGAAGCCGCAAAGGGCGGATTCGATTTCATGTGGATCGGAGAGGACCTCGGCACCCAGAATGCTCCCATCATGGACCCGGATACGTACCGCCGTAATATCAGGCCAATCAACCAGAAGTACATTGATCTGGCCAAGGCCTATAACCTGCCAGTGATGATCCATTGTTGTGGTTCCAGCTCCTGGGCGTATCCCGATTTTATAGAGATGGGGATAGACGTAGTGGACACTCTTCAGCCCGAAGCCAAAGACATGGCACCGGCATACCTGAAGAAAACCTTCGGTGACCAGCTTGCCTTTCACGGATGCATCAGCACTGCTGGCCCGGTTGCATTCGGATCTGTTCAGGATGTCATTGGCAATTGCCGGGAGACGCTCGATGTGATGATGCCGGGTGGTGGATACTGTTTTGCTCCCACGCATGCCTTGCAGGATAACTCCCCAACGGAGAACGTGGTGGCTATGTATGATGTCGGACATAATTACGGAAAATATTAAAAGAAGAAAAATCATGAGCAATCAGACTGACAATGTAAAAGGGCTTGACCTGGCCCGGCGATTTTTTGAACAAATCGCAAAACCGGCCATGGAAAAGCACTGTCCGGAGATCCTCAAAGAGGCAGCCTGCGGATTGATGGGTCAGGGTAGTGAATGTTTCGGATTTGACGACATGTACAGCCGTGACCACCACTGGGGACCGCGTGTAATGGTCCTGCTCCCGGATGATTATATAGATACTGTAGATCCGGAAGTATGGGAAAGGACAACCAGGGACTTCCCCACTCACTTCGAGGGTTACAAGATAGTCAGCGGCCTTCTGAGGGGTGCCGGTTTGGAACCGGAAAGCATCGGGTCTTTTCTCCAGCGTGCCATCGGGCGGAAGGAACTGCCCAGGACCTTCAAAGACTGGCTGGATATCCCGGAGGAGGATTTCGCCCATGTGGTCAATGGCGAGGTCTGGCATGATGAGAAAGGTGAGTTCACACGGGTCAGGGACAGTATTAACAACTATTACCCCGATGAAGTATGGCGGCGCAGAATCGCACACTGGTGCAGATATGCCAGCGGCATGGCCCTGTATGCTATGAAGCGGGCCGAACTGAGACAGAATACGGTCTTCTATTTCACTGCATTCGGCCGGTGCCTGAAGATGACCATGGAGATAGCCTGCATGCTCAACCGGACCTACTTCCCCTATGACAAGTGGCTTTATGATACATTTGCCAAACTTCCCAATCTTGCCCCGGATATGATCCCGCTCATCGATGAGGCAACGGCATGTGATACAAGCTGGGTACGACGCACCGAGATCTGCGAGGAGTTGCACATCATGCTTGATGCCTACATGGTTGAGCTGGGACTGGTAACTCCGCACCCGAAGTACAAAGTGGATCCGCATTCGGGCCTACGCTTGCTGGAACGCTCTTACCAGGAATTAATCAAGTCGGTTCCCGCTGAGATCAAACAGTATACACCTCTGTGGGACCAGAAGTTCCTGGAGGAGTTTATTAGCGGTTATGTGAACGGGCTGAGCCAGGAAGACTGGCTGGGACTGCTTCACCTGGATCCGGCATAGCAAAATGATGATGAAGTATGCATTCATTTTCCAGGCCTTAAAAGCGGTTTCCGGGTAGGGGATACCTGGTATCCCACCTGGGCAGAGGACGATCGCCTTTATTCTTCCTATACGGATGGGCACTGTCCCCGCATGGACGGGGGAAGGGACCTCTCCATTTCGGATGGGGTGGTTGATTTTGGATACGGAGTGGAAAGAACTTCCACGGGCAATGCGGTGATGAAAGCTGGTTTCCTACATGAAGGACTTTGGTAAGCAGGCCTACTTTTTGAATATTCCATCGAAATTTATCAGCAAGGACGGGCTCAGCATGTGGCTGCTCTATTCAGGAAATTTTGCCACCAACTGGAACGGGGGAGAAATCATCGAAAACCCTCCGGGGAGCCATTATGGTTGTGTTTTCCAGAAGATTGAACTGGTGAAATGGTGATCAAAAAATAAATGATACAAAAGCGTATATTTAAAGTTCAGATACTTGTTCAATACTAAAATAATTTTCAAATGAAACGTAGCATATTTGTTTCCCTAATTGCAGCCTTATTATTCCTGTTCCTTCAATCGGGTTATGCTGGGGTAAAACTTCCGGCCATTGTATCGTCTAATATGGTTTTGCAACGGAATACAACGGTGGTGCTATGGGGTTGGGCAGATGCAAAAGAGCATATTACCATAGATGCTTCATGGATGGACGAGGTGCTGGACCTGGAAGCCGACAAGCAGGGAAACTGGCGCATTGAAGTAAAGACCACAAACAGCAAAGAAGCTCAAAGCATACAAATTAAAGGCAAGGATTCAGCGATCACCCTTGAGAACATTCTTTTTGGAGAGGTTTGGCTCTGTTCGGGACAGTCAAATATGCAGCAGCCGGTAAATGGTTATAATGGACAGCCGATCTTTGAATCTACTCAGGCCATTGCTAATGCTGCTAATCCCAATTTACGATTGTTTACGGTAGACAGAGTGGGGTCTAAAACGCCACTTAAAGATGTGGAGAAATATTCGCCCTGGCAGGAAGCAAAGCCGGACAACGTCGCTGATTTTAGTGCGGTTGCCTACTTTTTTGGTCAGCAGTTGCAGGAGATCCTGGATGTTCCCGTGGGCATGATTCACACCTCCTGGGGAGGGAGTGCCGTTCAGGCCTGGATCAGTAAAGAAGTAATCAGTGCCTTCCAGGAAGTAAATCTTGAAGATGTGGATATCAGGGAAAGAACCAACCACATCCCCACTGCACTCTTTAATGCCATGATTCATCCACTTATCCCCTACACCATCCAGGGAGCGCTGTGGTACCAGGGCGAATCGAACCGTCTTGAGCCAGAACTTTATAAAGAGCAGTTCCCGGCCATGGTGAAAGACTGGCGCAACCGTTGGGGGATTGGCGATTTTCCCTTCTATTTTGTGCAGATTGCTCCGTTTTGGTACAGCAATACAGAAGCTTTTGCAGATGCGGAGAATTCAGCATTCATTCGCGAAACTCAGTTGCAGTGCGTGGATTTGATCCCCAATTCCGGCATGGCGGTTACCATGGACATCGGTGATAAACTCTGCATTCATCCCCCAAAGAAAAAAGAGGTGGCGGACAGGTTGTTATACAATGCGCTCAACCAGACCTATGGTTTCAAGACTGTGGATGGTAAATCTCCCATTTATGAATCATTGAAAATCAAAGAGGGAGCGATCCTTTTGACTTTTGGAAATGCGGAAACCGGCCTATTTGCTTACGACGGTCTGACAGGTTTTGAGATTGCTGGTGAGGACAAAGTGTTTTACTCTGGTACTGCCACCATTGTAGACCGTAAATATGTATCGGTAGAAAGTGACAAAGTTTCCAATCCTGTTGCAGTTCGTTATGCCTGGAGCAACTGGGTGGAGGGAACACTTTTTGATACAAGTTTGTTGCCGGCGTCATCGTTCCGGACCGACGACTGGGATGATGCCACCCGGGCAGGTGAGTAAACTTCCCTTCTAATTGTCTATTATTCAGCAATTAATATTAATTTCTGAACTGTAACATTGGGTCCGGCATCCTTGCGGGCATCAAAGAGTAGCTCACCACTCTGTGCCATTTCAGGATCCACCTCAAATCTGAGCCACACACCCTTGCGATCATACCTCAAAAGGGGACCCTTATCATGTCCGCAAAAGAAAATATGTGCAGCCCGGTCTTCACTATTCGGGTCGTTCATATACACATAGAACGATCCTTTGAAAGCAGGAGGACAGGTGACCCTGATTTTCAACTGGTCATTGAACCATACGGATTGGCTGTGACCTACCCATACCGAGCCGTCCACGGCATATGAAAAACCCTCATTCATTGTAATGACCTTATCCGGAGCATCATTTGCATTCCACACTTTGGCTGGTCCAAGAGTACTCTGTGCACCTGCATCGATATGAACTACGGCCCGGGTAGCATCAGGTGCATCGCTTTCACTGGCCATCTTTGGAGCACTTTTCATAAGTTCCTTCACCAGTTCCAGATCTAATTCAGGAGCTAACATAAATTGTTTAGATTGCATGTATGACAGAATAGATCGTAGTAGTTGATTGGCAGTCTCCGGATACGCCGTATTATTAAACAGATCGATATTACATATCATCAAGGATTCTTTGCCGACCCTGGCCTCCAGTAGTGCTGACAGTTTCTGGTTGTAATTAAAATCAGGAACAAACTGGATGATGGGCTTGAAACCGGCTGCAGTATTATCGATAATAAGAGCTTCAGACTGGTCCAGCAGGTTCCTCCATTGCCAGTCCGAATGAGATGATGTTGGAAATAAATTAAGTGCAGGATGATCGTTGTTGCATAGAATCCCCATCATTTTTGGCTGAGAAAATAACTGGTTGCTCCAGAAAACCGGATCCCACCTGGCTAATTCTACATTTTCGAGGGTCTCGGGCTCAGGGATCACAAGGACCTTTCCTCCTTTTTGTAGTGTTTCCAGGGCCCTGTCATCAAGTACTGAAGTCAGCAGGATATCTTCCGGAATTTTAACTTCACCCTGTGCTGGATAAACCTAGATTTTCCACGAATTTGCCACACTGGTCCCGGGCAGAAAAATCTCCATTTGAAGCTGCATGGGCCGTCTGATTTTTGACAGATCCGCCTCAATGGAACCCAGCTCAGTACTGCTTCCTGTAAAAATGTCTGTCACAGGGAATGTGCCAGAATAAACGGCTTTGCCCTTTTTACTAACGATTCTCCACTGAAGCTGTTGATCCTCCAAGTTCTTAGGTCCATAATGAGCAAGCTCAGCATCAGCTATTAGTACCTGGTCATTGGTATATACAAAACCAGGCATTCGGATGAGAGGCACCGTCTCGCTGCAAAATCTCCGGTATTCCTCAGGTGTGATAAGTCCTTTCGAATCGAGGAAAGCATCTAATATTCCAATGGTAGCCAGTCCGTGTCCAGGATAATCCTGGATGTCGAGCAGCTCAAACCCGGCACTATTGGGTGTTCGAAGCTGGGCCTCGATATTCTCTTTATAGATCTCTACCAGCAAGGCACCGGAAGCCTGTACAAAATCTTCAGACTGGTGCAGCATATGGTTTTGCTCCAGAGACTTGCGGAATTCTATGAGATATCTGGGTTTCAGATGACCTGTGTACTTCTCAATTTCATTATAATCGGGGTACATGGCAGGCTGACCCAGTTCATGGGCGATCAGTGGTCGTTTGAGATCTTTGAGGATCTCGTGGTAATCAGAAAAGGGCAGTATTCCGCGACAAGTACCTTTTGGTGTTGCTGCGGCAATAAAATAGTCATCCTTTCGCTCCATTCCCACAGGGTGTGTTGTGGAAGTATATAGGTGTCGGGGATCTTTCTTCTGCAAGTAGTCCAGGAGGTAGTCCAGGTAGGGATCGGTGCCGTCACCTAATTCATTACCCATGGACATCAAGCAGAAGGAGGGGTGGTTTCCGTAAGTTTCTACAATCCTGTCAGCCTCTTTCAGAATAAAAGCTGCTCTTTCGGGTATGCTCCCTACCAAGCCATATTCATCCCAGAGAGGTGGCTCAATATGCAGCATGAATCCCATTTCATCAGCCACCTGTAAAGCTGCTTTGGGAGGGCACCAGGAATGGCAACGCAGGTGGTTTAGTCCATAGTCTTTGTAAATCTGGAATATCTCACGCTACCTCTTAACATCCATGGGAGGATAGCCGGTTAGCGGGAATATGGCAGAGCATACCTTCCCCCTTAGATAGACTTTTCGTCCATTCAGAACAAAATGCTGTCCAACGGCCTTGAAATCCCTTAATCCTGTTTGGATTGATCGTTGATCGCTTCCTTCTTCGGTGTTAAGTGTGGTTGTAAGGGTATATAATTCCGGGTTAAATTCATCCCAGAAGCGGGGATTGTCTCCAAAAGGCAGGTATAGTTCCAGGATCGTATCTGAAGCTCCAAAGACGCATTCAATATCTTCTAGCCTGCTGCCATCAGGATCCAAAGAAAGGTCGATCTTCACTTTCACCCTTTTCCCGGTTCCGTTTCCCAGGCTCACACTTAGCCTGATGTTCTCCTTTGCAAAATCGGGATATAGCTGGAGGTCCTGGATCCATATTTTGGGGGTACTCAGCAATTCAATCATCCCAATGATCCCGTTCCAGTTGGTCTGGCCCTCCTCGCTGAGTGTATGGGGCCAGAGCATGTTTCTGAAGGTATGGCCAATATTGATCTTTACCGTATTATCCACATGAAAGGTGATGCGGTGTTTTCCGGGGGAAAGCAAGGCTGTTAGATCATGAATATGCGGGGTGGTCAGGCTGTTCTCAGTGGGCGTATGTACACCATCCACATAGACAGTTGTTTCACAATAGGCGCGCTCCAGGCATTTCTATCTTCCTTCCGCTCTTTCCACAATTCGGGAATCTCCACCTCCTTCTGGTACCACGCCGATCCCACATAGCGGGTCTCGCTGGTCAGTTTGCCCATATGAATCTCTGTTACCGGGTTTCCGATTCCCTGTTCATCCAGGAGCCTGGGAGTGACACGTCATCGGGCAAAACTTCCTCGAACCACTTATCAACCAGTCCTATATTCTCAGGATCAAGCCTGAAGTTCCAGTTTCCTTTCAGGGAAATGGATTCCTGGCTTTGTAGGCTTGTTATAAAAAGGAACAAGGATGCTCTCAGGGTGGAGATTGTTTTTGCAGTCATGTCAGTCTATTGTTTAGTTGGCAGGAAGCCCACAGGATTCCGAGGATCAGGTAAACATACAAAACAACTCCGGTAAATGCCTAAAATGGTCTTTTGTTTGTATTTTTTGGATCAGAGACCTGATACAAATGACTATCTTTGAAAATCATTTATTTTTCACATTAACTCACCCAACAATGAATACAACAAAAATCAGGACCCTTTTTATCATGCTTTTGGCACTTGCCGTTTCAAATGTGCTTTCCGCACAGGAAGAGTTTCCCAAACCAGGTAAAATGAAACCTGATATGTCAGAGTTCTGGCTTCCGCAACCTGAAATAGTGACTCCTGGAGCAATTACATCTGATGAACCGGTTCCGGCTCCCTCCGATGCTCTAGTTTTATTCGATGGCAAGGATTTATCCGCCTGGAAGAGTAGCAGAGAGGGAGAGGCAAAATGGATCGTTTCGGATGGAGTTTTTACCGTAAAGAAGGGAACTGGTGACATTGAAACAAAAGAACATTTCAACGATTTTCAGCTTCATCTGGAGTGGAAAGTGCCTGCCGGTATTACCGGAAGCAGTCAGGCCCGCGGCAACAGCGGGGTGTTTTTGCAGGGAATCTATGAAGTTCAGGTATTGGACAACTATGGAAACAAGACCTATGCAAACGGACAGGCCGGGAGTATTTATAAACAATCAGCTCCACTGGTAAATGCCATGGAGAAGCCTGGCAAATGGAATGTTTATGACATTATCTACAAGGCTCCAACTTTCAAATCAAATGGCACCTATAACACTTATCCATATGTAACTGTAATTCACAATGGAGTAGTTGTGCAGAACAATACAAGGATAAACGGGACTACCCCTTATATTGGCTTTCCGCAGGTCGAGGTGCATGGAGCCGGTCCCATTAGATTACAGGATCATGGCGATCCGAGTGAAGCAATCAGCTATAGAAATATATGGATCAGGGGATTGTGATCTTTTCCTAAAAGCGTCAGAACAGCGCAACATTCTTTATTTTGTTAACAATGGTCCCGGAACTGATTTCCTTAGGTTCCGGGACTTTTTTTGTGGCCAGACAAAAGGATCAAATAATACAAATGAAAGCCCATAATGGCCATTGAAACGCTTGGTTCGACAGACTATATTTGAAAACTACCTTGAAGCATTTTTTGATGAGAAAAGCAATTCTCTTTTTGCCGTTACTTCTGGCCCAGATTTCTCTCCTGGCACAGCTTGATGCGGTCAATCTGAAATGTGAATATCTGGAAGATCCCATGGGAATCGATATGCGCGATCCCCGTTTTTACTGGCAGCTATCCTGTGAAGAGGATGGCCAGGAACAGAAGGCATACAGATTAATTGTGGCATCCTCTGAACAACTGCTTGCTGAAAGCAAGGGAGATATGTTTGATTCCGGGAAAAAGCGCTCCAGGCAGAATACGCATGTAGTGTATGCGGGAAAGCCACTGGTGGCTGCCACCCCTTACTATTGGAAGGTTATGGTATGGGATAAGAATGGAAAAGAGTCAGCATGGAGCAAGTCAGCCACCTTTACAAGCGGACTTTTTTCGAAGGCCGATTGGAAAGGGGCAGAGTGGATCTCATGGAGGCCCCAGAATGAATGGGAGAAGGAGTGGCGCAGAAAGAAAGAGGTCGAGAAGGAATGTTTTGAGTGGGCCCTGCCGAGCTACTTTGGAGCCAGGATGAATCTTTGGGAACGCTACAACTTTTTTGACGATAAGAAATATGATCCATCACCCCTCTACCGGAAGGAGTTTGATGCACTCAAAAAGGTTCAACGGGCTACGGCCTTTATCAGCGGGATTGGCTATTATGAGCTTTTTGTGAATGGGGAAAGGATTGGGGACCAGGTGCTTGACCCGGGGAGGACCAATTACAAGAAGACTATACTCTATGCCACTTATGATATTACAAGGCAGATGGAGACCGGGAAAAATGCGGTGGGAGTAGTGCTGGGACGTGGTTTTTATAGCCAGCTGGCTTATGACCACTGGGGATTTTACAGGGAAGATGGCTATGTGGGTCAGCCAAAACTTATATGCAGGATCAAGCTGGCTTACAGCGACGGCAGTAGCGAGGATGTAGTTACGGACCTGTCCTGGAAGGTGACAGGCGGACCGGTGGTTTATAACGGGCCCCATATGGGGGAGATCTACGATGCCACAAAAGAGATTGAGGGATGGGCTGAAACCGGACTGGATGACACTGACTGGGATCGGGTTCAGCCTTCTCCTTCCCCCGGAGGGGAGTTAAAAGCCCAATTGTGCCAGCCCATCCGGAAGGTAAAAAGCTATAAGCCTGCAGAAGTTGTAATGCAGGGAGGCTGGCGAAACGGAATCTGGGTAGATGCCGGCACCCAGCTGGCAGGCTGGTTAAGGATTAGGCTTTCCGATGCCAAACCGGGGGATAAGATCCTGGTCTATTTCGGGGAGCATAAAAATCCCGTAGACATTTATCAACCGGGAGGACTTCAACAAATCGCTTATGTGGCCAAGGGGGAGCCAGGGGAAGAGGTCATTTGTAAATTCACTTATAAAGGATTTCGTTACGCTACCATCTTCGGCTATGGTGGCAAACTGACCAAAGATAATATCGATGTCATAGAGGTACACACGGATGTTCCTACAGTGGGTTCCTTTGAGTGCTCCGATGAGGTGATCAATTCAGTACATGATATCTGCGTCAAATCACTCCGTTTTAACCTGCACAGTATTCCCACCGATTGTCCCCATCGGGAGAAAAACGGATGGATGGGCGATGCGGTGACCGGGATGGAGTTCGGGATGGCCAATTACGACCTGGCAGCACTGATGACCAAATTTACCAGGGATATGTTTGATACCCAGAATCCCGATGGAGGATTATCCATCATTGCCCCTGACAATCACTATATGCGGGGCAGTTCCACACTCTGGTCCTCCGCAGCAGTCCATGTACCCTGGTATATGTATACCTATTATGGCGATACCCGCCTGTTTGAGCTTTACTGGGATAAGATGATGTTGTGGGTGGATTTTTCCTGGAAGAATAATAATATGGAGGATATGGACGGGATCTTTAGCGAGGTGCTGGGCGACTGGGTAACGCCTCTGCCCGATAAGGATGGACAGAAACCAGGGGGTAACGGGGCCCACGCTGCCATGAATTTCTATCTGGTCCTAAACCGGCTGGAAACTATGGCTGATCTGCTTGGTTATAAGCAGGATCAGGTTCGTTTGGAAGAACAGGCTATACGAGTGAAGACCGGAATCAACAAATGGATCTATGATCGGGAAAATACTGAATATGCCGGCAATGTCCCCTATGATGAATACGTGCCTGTCCTGAACTTGGCTGCCCTGGAATATGGAATCGTCCCGGAAGAGGACCAACAGCATGTGGAGGAACGTTTAATAAGGAATATTGTTGAGGAGAAGGACAATCACCTCTACGGAGGGGTTTTTGCGGTTCATTCCGCCTATGAATACTTGCCGCAGAATGGTTATGCGGATCTGGCCTACCAGATGATCGTGGAGCCCAGCTGGCCCTCCTTTGGCTGGATGGTGGGAGAAGGAGCCACCACCCTCTGGGAAGGTTTTAACAGGGAAGGTTCTCATATTCATCATTTTATGGGAGCGGTTGATAATTATTTCTACCGCCACCTGGCAGGAATTAATTTTGATGTGGAGGAACCAGGATTCCGGAATATTATCTTCCGTCCCAATTTTATTGCGGACCTGGATCATGTGGAAGCCAGTTATCAATCTATTCAGGGGGAGATAAAGGCTTCCTGGACCCAGACTTTCCCCGGGGTTTTTGAATATACTGTTTCTGTGCCGGCTAACTGCAAAGGTGAAGTAATCCTTCCCGGGGGTAAGCAGAATCTTACACCTGGCGAGTACAATTTTAAGATCAAACAATAGTTAGTCGATGAAAAGGATATTCAAGAGTATTGATAAGATTGGAATCTTGATGTTGTTCACCGGACTGTTGTTCCAGTGCAATTCCCCGGAACAAGCGGGGTTTCCGGATGCAGGGACCTTTTCGGACCCACCTGTCGAATATAAAGCTTATACCGTTCTTGGGATGATGCTGAATGATGTGGATGAAGAAAGGGCCAGGGAGCAGCTTCGGCACTACCATGAAAGGGGTTTTGTTGGAATACTAGTCGTCTCTAACAGGGACAGGACATTATGAAACTTGCAAACACCGATTAAAACAAGAAAATGATCTTAAGGAAAATTCATTGTAGTGTACTTATTTCATTAGTAGTAATCGCTAACCTTCTCACATCCTGTAATACGGCTACGGTCACCTATAAACCCAATATCATTGTGATTTTCGCAGACGATCAGGGATATGCCGATCTGGGGATACAGGGTGTGGTTGATGATATACAGACTCCTCACCTGGACCAGCTGGGTATGGATGGAGTGAGGATGACCTCGGGCTATATCACAGCGCCTCAGTGCATACCCTCCCGGGCCGGACTGATGTCGGGTCGCTATCAGGAACGCTTCGGGGTGGATCATAACGGGACCTGGCCCTTGCCCCTGGATGAGGTGCTGCTTCCTCAGCGTTTGAAGGAGGCTGGCTATGTGACCGGGATGGTCGGGAAATGGCACCTCGATCCCAATCATGTGATGGAACCCTGGATTGCAAAAAACCTGCCGGAAGTTGCGGCTAAGCCCAGGAACGAGCGTAGAGCTGCTGATATATCTGCGGACATCAGGAAACCCTATTATCCTTCGGAACGTGGATTCATGGAGACCTACTATGGCCCCCTGGGACGCTACTGGGCCAATTTTGACCTGGATGGCTTTGATCAGGAATATAAGTGGAGGCCCGATCCCCGCTTTCGCCTGGATGTACAGAGCGATGCGGCTCTTGCCTTTGTGAAGCGGAATCACGATGCTCCCTTCTTCTTATACCTGGCATATTTTGCTCCGCATGTGCCCCTGGAAGCCACGGACGAGTACCTGACACGTTTTTCCGGAGAAATGCCTGAACGCAGGCGTATGTGTCTGGCCATGATGTCGGCCATTGACGATGGGGTGGGGAGGCTCAGGCAAAGCCTGGAGGAGTATGGAATTGATAAAAATACCCTGATCTTCTATATCTCTGATAATGGAGCACCCACCAAAATGATCAAGGAGGATCGTACGCTTGAATTTAAAGGCGGTGCCTGGGACGGATCACTGAACGATCCGCTGATTGGTGAAAAGGGGATGTTATCGGAAGGCGGAATCCGGGTTCCCTTTCTTGCAGCCTGGCCCGGAGTTATACCCGCAGGTAAGGTGTATCATGAACCGGTGATTTCATTGGATGTGGCTGCCACAGCGGTGGCCCTTGCCGGATTGGTTATGCCTGAAGAGCTTGACGGAGTGAACCTGATTCCCTACCTGAAAGGAGAGAAAAGCGCCCCACCCCATGAATACCTCTTCTGGAGGTTCTGGGACCAGACAGCAGTTCGGTCCGGTAAGTGGAAATTTCTGAAAGCGGGTGAGTATGAATTCCTCTTTGACCTGGAACCTGATGGGGTCGAATCAGAAAACCTGATTCATCAGTACCCGGAAAAGGCAGCGGAACTAAAAGGCGTGCTTGAGGACTGGGCTGCGGAACTCTATGAACCAGGTGTACCCGAAGGGCCCATTTCCCAGGAAAGGAAATGGTATAATTTCTATTTTAGTGCAGATACAGCAAAGCAAACAAACTAAATATATCAGACACTTATGAAAACTATGAAACGGAAATCAAATTATTCAGGGACCATGGTCCGGCTATCCATATTGCTGGCTATTTCCATGCTCTTTGCGCTTTGTACTAGACCCGTACAAGTCTCACAGGCAGTATATGACCAGGTTCAGGAAGGGTTTACAACACCCGCCGATACCAACAAACCATGGTGTTATTACTACTGGATAGGGGATGATATCTCCAAAGAGGGGATTACCAAAGACCTTGAGGCCATGAAAGAATTTGGTCTGGGAGCAGTTCTGATCGGAAACATCAATCCAGATGAGGTAGATGGTCCGGTTCCCCTGTTTAGCGAGGCCTGGTGGGATGCCATGGTGCATGTGGTGGTGGAAGGCCATCGCCTGGGAATAGATATAGGTATGTTTAACTGTCCGGGCTGGAGTCAGTCGGGCGGACCCTGGGTAACTTATGATAAGGCTATGAGGTACCTGGTTTACTCAGAAACAACAGTTCAGGGTGGTGGAGATATTTCCGTTCTGTTGCCCAAACCCACGGAGGAGTTTCAGGACACCTATGTGCTTGGGTTTCAGAAAATAGCATCAGAGGAAAACTATATTTCGAAGCAGAATTCGCTCTTTAAAAGGAGCAACAATGATCCTTTTGTAGTAGATATCTCTTCTGCAAAACCCCTGACTGCCCGAAGTATTGTGCTTACACCCGCAAACCCGGTTTTCAAATGCAACGTGGAGCTCCAGGCCCAGGTAAATGGAGACTTTAAAACCATTAAATCCTTTGTATTTGATCGCAGCAATAGTGGAGTTAACGTAGGACCGGTAACTCATGGTCCGGTGGCTATTTCAATTCCTGAAACGGAAGCTAAAGCTTTCAGGCTTGTGTGCAGCAATGCCACCAGTGCAAGTTGGGATGCTGCTGCCGGATCAGGTAGCGTACAACCTGCAGCCGGCTTTGCCGAAATTCGCATCACAGAAGCACAGGTGCTTGAGAACTACGTTGAGAAATCTCTGGGAAAGATGCATCCAACCCCCTTCCCCAGATTTAATTCTTATATGTGGGAGTCTCAGGATGCCATTACGGATCAGAACATGTTGGTTTCCGAAGTGCATGACATTAGCGATCAGATGGATGCTAATGGATGGCTGACCGTGGAAGATGTGCCGGAAGGCGAATGGACCGTATTGCGCATCGGGATGACCCCCACCGGAACAAAAAATTCACCAGCTGCACCCCAGGGTAAAGGTTATGAAATTGACAAAGCAAGCGCTAAGCTGGCACGTTTCCATTTTGAACAGTATATGGCGGAGATTATTAAAAGGATTCCGGAAGAGAGTCTGCCTGCATTAAAGTATCTGGTTGCAGATAGTTACGAAATGGGTTCCCAGAACTGGACCGATGGATATGCAGAGAAATTTGAAGCGAAATTTGGATACGACCCGGTCAAATATTTGCCAGTCATTTCCGGACGTGTTGTAGGTAGTGTGGAAGAGTCGGATCGTTTCCTTTGGGACCTGCGTCGCTCGGTGGCCGATGATGTGGCCCACGAATATGTAGGAGGACTGCGTAAGGTAGCCAATGAATACGGACTAAAGACATGGTTGGAGAATTATGGACACTGGGGTTACCCTGGAGAATTCCTGATGTATGGTGGGCAGAGCGACCTGGTAGCAGGAGAATTCTGGAATGAAGGAAGCCTGGGCGATATAGAGTGCAAATCAGGATCTTCAGCAGCACATATGTATGGAAAACCCATCACCTCTGCAGAAGCATTTACTGCCGCACAATTATCCTATAAACGCCATCCGGCCATGTTAAAGAAACGGGGCGACTGGAGCTGGATCGAAGGGATCAACCACTATGTTTTTCACCTTTATATTCAACAACCCCGCGAAGAAGCTCCAGGAGTTAATGCCTGGTTCTCAACCGAATTCAACAGGCTCAATACATGGTTTGACCAGGGATCGGCATGGGTGGATTATACCAGAAGGTGTCAACACATGCTCCAGCAGGGAAAATATGCTGCCGATGTGGCCTATTTTATAGGAGAGGATGCCCCAAAGATGACAGGTACCAAGGATCCTGCATTACCGGTGGGATATTCCTACGATTATATGAATGCAGAAGTGATATTAAACAGACTTACAGTGGAAAATGGCAGGTTTGTACTACCCGATGGTATGACCTATTCCATCCTGGTGCTGCCGGAAAACTCTAGAATGAGGCCCAACGTTCTGGCTAAAATGGAAGAGTTGGTTATGGCAGGTGGAACCATACTGGGCGGCAAACCCATGAAGTCACCCAGTCTCCAGAACTACCCAACCTGCGACAAGGAGATTCTGCAAATCGCCAACCGTATGTGGGGGGAATCCCCCGCAGGTGGAAAACTTGAGAATGCGGTAGGTGAGGGCTATGTGTTGGATAAGATGACCCTGCAGGAAGCCCTTGATTTTATAAATATTTCTGAAGATGTGTTATATCCAGACGACTTGGCTTGCCTCTGGACTCACCGCACCATGCCGGGGATGGAGATCTATTTTCTAACCAATCAGTCTGATACAGTACTGGAGTTTGAACCTTCCTTCAGGGTGAGTGGACTGGAACCTCAGTTGTGGGATGCGGTCTCCGGTGAAATCAGGAAGTTGAATGATTATGCAGATGATGGAAGCAGAACAGTTATTCCTTTGGCCATGCAAAAGGATGAGAGCTGTTTTATTGTCTTTACTTCCCGTAGTAATGAGACTACTGCTGAAGGATATGTTGAGAATTCTCCCGAACCTGAGGTGTTTAGCACCCTGGATTCTAAGTGGAACGTAGAATTCGAGAACAAGGAGTTTGGTCCTGCGGATCCGGTAAAATTTACCAATCTGACCAGCTGGACGGAGTCGGCCGACTGGAGAGTGAAATACTATTCCGGTACAGCTACCTATACCACTGAGTTTAGCCTGGACGAAATTCCTGAAGGGGACCTCTTCATGAACCTGGGTGAAGTAGGAGTGATGGCCAGCGTAAAACTGAATGGAGCTGATCTGGGAGTAAGCTGGATGGCACCCTACCGTTTACGTACAAAGGATCATTTGCTAGCGGGTGTGAACCAGCTTGAGGTCGAAGTGGTCAATGTGTGGAGAAACCGCATGGTTGGGGATATGGACCTTCCCGAAGCGGAGCGCTTCACTACCTATACCGTGGCAGATCTTCAGAAGGGAGAAGAGCTTGTTCCGTCGGGTTTGCTTGGACCGGTGAGTATTGAGACCATCAGTGTTTTACAAAAAAAATGAATCTTGTCATGACAAAAAACTGTTCGATCATGCAATGAACCAGCACAGTAAACAATTTATACCAAACTAATTTTAATAGAACATAAACAAAGGAATACACGATGATTACCAGGAACTACACCAAAGCGCAGCTAAGCATGTTGGTACTTGTTCGTATTGCCATAGGCTGGCACTTCCTGTATGAAGGAATAGTGAAGCTGTTTATCGCGGAATGGACCTCAGCTTCTTATCTTGAGAATTCAAGATGGATTTTTTCAGGAATTTTTCAAGGGATTGCAAGCAGTCCGGGTTTGTTGAACCTGGCTGATTTTTTGATGATATGGGGACTTATCCTGATCGGATTGGGATTAATGCTAGGCGCCATGACCAGGATTGCAACCTGGGCAGGGATCTTTATAATAACACTATTCTATGTAGCCTACCCTCCCTTTGTGGGACTTGATTACGGTGTGCCGGCCGAAGGTATGTATCTGATTGTAAATAAAAATCTGATAGAGCTACTGGCCCTGTTACTACTTGCAAGGTTTTCAACGGGACATATTTTCGGACTGGACAGCTATTACATCAGGCTCAAAAAAGAGAGAGCTACAATGCATGATGTAAATGCCACTGTGCCTGTTCAGGAAGAAGAACATTCAGGTGATCCGGCAATGAGGCGTCGCGATATGATTAAAGGCATGGCAGGAATCCCATTTTTAGGTTTTTTTGCCTTTACCGTTCTTCGAAAAAAGAGCTTTGAAGAGAGACATCTGATTGATGCTACTTCCGGAGCTACAAATCAACCTTTGAACTTTAAGGGTCTTGATGAATTAACGGCCCCGGTATCAACGGGCATCATAAAGGATAAAAGATTCAGCAGGATCATTCTTGGCGGCAACCTGTTGAACGGAAATGCGCATTCACGGGATCTTATTTATGTACACAATCTTGTGAAAGCATATCATACAAAAGATAAAATCTTCTCCACACTCCTGATGGCGGAGAAAGCAGGTGTCAACACCCTGCTTATTAATCACAAGCAGGTAGAAATGATTAATGAGTACTGGGATCGTGGAATCGGTAAGATGCAGTTTATTGCAGATTGCTCCGGATTAAACTATACCAAAGGTGGGCCTGTCCCAATGCCATTCCAGGAGTTTAGGGACAGGACAAAAAGGTCCATTGATCATGGGGCTATAGCCTGTTATATCCAGGGAGAAACAGCTGATTATTTCATGAAAAATGGTAAGGGAGATGATATAGCTAAATTACTTGATCTCATTCGAGATAATGGAGTTATGACAGGTGTCGGAGCACATCGAATTGAGACTATAAAGGCTTGTGTGGAAGAGGGTTTTAATCCTGACTTCTGGATGAAAACCATTCACCACCATAATTACTGGTCAGCCGAACATCCTAAATTACACGACAATATATACTGTTTTGACCCAACCGGAACCATTGAATACATGGAGCAGTTAAAACAGCCATGGATCGCTTTTAAGGTAATGGCTGCCGGGGCCATACATCCTAAGGATGCTTTCCGTTATGCCTTCGAGAGTGGTGCTGACTTTATCTGCGCCGGGATGTATGATTTTCAGATTGTTGAAGACATAAATATTACAAATGAGATATTGAATGGTAAACTGAAGCGAAAACGTGACTGGATAACATGACAAAAGGTTTACTTGCCTCCTCCGTGCTATCAGTAATTTGGTCTAACTAATACTCAACTTCATAAAAAAATGAAAAAAAGCACTTTTCTCTTATTTCTGGTTGTTGCAATCTCTGTTTCCTGCATAAATGCCCAAACTGACAAGCCAAATATTATCATACTCCTTGCTGATGATCTTGGGTATTCTGACTTAAGCTGTTACGGCAGTGCAAATGTATTAACACCTGTACTGGATAGTCTTGCAGCAAGAGGGATGGTATTTACCGATTTTTATGCTGGTTCCTGTGTCTGTTCCCCTTCGAGAGCAGCACTTATGACGGGAAAGAATGCTACCCGAACAGGCATTTACAGTTGGATTCCGGCCGATGAACCCATGCATCTCAGATTGTCTGAAGTGACCATACCTGAAATCTTGAAAGAGGCAGGAT
>JAOZQY010000152.1 GCA_029931975.1 Bacteroidales bacterium
CCCATTTTTGGCAATATTGTCCTTGCCGCCGGCGTGGTATCAGGTGTTCTTGGAATTGTATATGCACTGGGGCAGCATGATTTCAAACGGTTGCTGGCCTACTCCAGCGTTGAAAATATTGGTATTATTTTAATCGGGTTCGGGATCGGCATGATCGGGGTTTCATCCCAGCAGCCGCTTATGGCTGTTCTTGGATTTACAGGGGGATTTCTTCACATTCTCAATCATTCTATTTTTAAGTCGCTCTTGTTTATGGGGGCAGGAATGGTCGTTCAAAAAACCGGAACCCGTTCAATCGATGCTCTTGGCGGGTTATTGAAAAACATGAAAATTACTGGAACCGCCGTTATTATTGGTTCTTTAGCCATTTGTGGGCTTCCACCTTTTAACGGGTTTGTGGGGGAATTTTTTATATATATTGGCGCGTTTAAAGGGGTTGCACTTGATACTTCTGCGTTTGCAATGAGTCTTTTTGCCATCGTCAGCCTTGCAGTTATCGGAGGATTGGCATTGGCTTGCTTTACCAAGGTTATCGGTGTTGTTTTTCAAGGTGAACCCCGGACTAAAGCCGCAAATGCTGTAGATGAAAAAGGGCAAACCATGAAGATATCCATTTTGGTTCTGGCAGGTGCCTGTATCTTAATCGGATTATTTCCAGGGGCTATTATCTGGATGCCCATTAAAGCAGTATCTGCTCTGGGTCTGGATTACGGTGGCGTTCCTTTTGAACCTTTTGGGCAGATGACAGGAAATCTTTCGCTTGCCGCAATGGTTCTCCTTGTCTCTTTTCTGATAGTGGTTGGAATTCGATGGTTTTATTACAGAGGTAAAATTATCCGGAAATCCGGGACCTGGGGATGCGGCTTTACCAAGCCTACTGTTAAAATGCAGTACACTGGATCTTCTTATGCATCCTTTATCCTTGATTTTTTCAGGCCTGCTGCTCCATTGGAGGAAAGCCACCCGGAAATTAAAGGACGTTTCCCTTTAAAAACATATTACAGAAGTCATGTGAATGATATTGCAGAACTGCATATGAATAAAATTTTCGTTACTCCAGTTTTATTTCTATTTGATAAGTTGAGGTGGATTCAGCATGGTGATATCCATCTTTATATTGGTTATATTTTATTGGCTATTATTTTGTTGTTATTTTTTATATAAAAAACAAATGGGAAGACTTCATGATTGAATCCATTATTCTCTGGTTTCTTGCAATTTTAATGGCGCCTTTTTTCTCAGGGATTATACTTAAAATCAAGGCTTTTTTCGGGGGGAAAAAAGGGCCTCCTTTGCTGATAAATTATTATACTTTACTCAAGCTTCTAAAAAAAGGTTCTGTTTACAGTACCAGCACAACCCTTGTTTTTAAACTCGGCCCTGTTATTTCATTGTGCACGGCAATCACAGTGCTTATGTTTTTGCCCATTGCCGGACATAATCCGATTTTTTCCTTTAATGGAGATATCCTTTTTGTCCTCTACATAATGGGGCTTGGCCGCTTTTTTACCATTGCAGCCGCCATGGACACAGCTTCTCCATTTGAAGGCATGGGGGCAGCCAGAGAGGCCTATTTCCCGATTATCTGTGAAGCCACAACCTTTATGATTTTGATTCTCTTTTATCGGTTGACCGGAGAACTTCAGTTGTCGGCTTATTTTACCGGGGACAATACCGTTGCGCTGTGGAATGCTACGGGTGCGCCTTTGTTATTTGTTGTGATTGCCTTTTTTATTATCCTGTTGACGGAAAATTCACGGGTTCCAGTGGATGATCCTGCCACTCATCTGGAACTCACAATGATCCATGAAGTGATGGTTTTAGACCACAGCGGGCCTGATTTAGGACTTATTGAGCTTGGATCTTTTTGTAAGCTTTTTTTCTATTCAACAATTATTTCAAGGTTGATTTTACCTTTTAACGTAGGGAATCAAGCACTTAATTACGGGCTCTTTATCATAGGGCTCATTATCGTATATATTTCTATTGGCATTATCGAATCAGTCATTGCCCGCTTTAGAATGGATAAAGTTCCGCAATTTGTCCTGACTTCATTTGCATTGGCCTTTTTTGCAACCATTATTACATTGGAGTTTATCAAATGATACTGAATCCAGTGGATACAATTTTATCACTTGTGCTGCTCTCTGTTTTGTTTTCCTTTGGCTCCAGCCAACTTCCAGGACTTATAATGGTGGTTGGTTTTCAAGGGATTGTGGCCTCTATTGTGCCTCTTTTTATTGGTCACGATATGACTGCCGGCGGGATGATCTTCACCTTTGTTACTTTATTGATAAGGGGCATTATTATTCCAATGAGCATTTACACGGTGATAAAAAAAGTGGCTATTCGCAGGGAGGTAGAACCGATTATCGGGTATCATGCCTCCATACTCTGCGGTCTTGGATTAATTGTTGCCGCAACATATGTCAGCAGGCAGTTGAATATTCCTTCCATCAGCAGCTATACACTTTTATTTCCAACGGCCATAGCGCTTCTGATTTCAGGAATGTTTCTTTTGATGGCCCGGAGAAATGCCATTGCCATGGTATTAGGTTATATCATAATGGAAAATGGTATTTATCTTGTGGGGTCAACATTTTCAGCCCGTGCCCGCCATATTGTAGAATTCGGGATTTTATTGGATGTGCTGGCCGGAGTGATGATAATGGCCATTATACTTCAAAATATCAAGCAGACCTTTGATGATGTTGATACGGCTTTACTCAGAACACTAAAGGAATAGGTGTTATTCCATGGTAGAAATTATTTTTCTCACTCCCTTTGTAACGGGTATTATTGCTTTTTTCCTTCCCAGGGCCATTGGCCGGCAACTTCTGGTAGGTACAGGAGGGATTCATCTTGTTCTTTCACTCCTGCTCTGGAAAAATAGACCGGAAGCTTTTTTTAGCAACTATTTTGCTGTGACACCGGAAGGGTTGTTATCCCTTTTGGTTATCTCCCTATTGTTTTTTCTGATCTCCATCTATACGGTTGCCTATCTTAAAGAAAGTGAAATCCAGACAGAAAATATTTTTACAGGATTCATGCTCCTGTTTTTATCAACAATGACAATGGTAACTCTATCCGACCATATTATGGTTTTCTGGATTGCCATTGAAGCTACAACCATAGCCAGCGCACCACTCATCTATACCCACAGATCCTCTGCATCCCTTGAAGCAACCTGGAAGTATGTGCTTATTTGTTCCGTGGGCATTGCCATGGCGCTCTTGGGATCGGTTTTTATTACACTTGCCATGGGTATTGGCAATGTGGATGTACCACTATCTTTTTCAGCATTGACAACGGTTGCTGAAACACTGGATCCCATGTGGCTCAAAGTAGGGTTTGTGCTCATACTGGTAGGATATGGAACAAAAATGGGGCTTGCCCCCATGCACACCTGGCTTCCGGATGCCCACAGCGAAGCTCCCAGCCCTGCCTCTGCATTATTGTCCGGTGTCCTTTTAAACTGTGCATATCTGGGTATTTTTAAAACAAATAAAATTATGTATGCTGCAGGCTTGGGTGATTTTTCCGGGGCTATTCTGATCATTTTTGGTTTGATGTCTATTGTGGCCGCAGCAACATTTATTCTTAAACAGAAAGAATACAAAAGAATGCTTGCCTATTCCAGTATCGAGAATATGGGAATCATCGCTTTTGGGACTGGGATTGGCGGTATAGCAGCATACGGCGCTGTGATTTGCATGATTCACCACAGTTTGATTAAATCCTCTCTTTTTCTGTCCTCGGGAAATATCCTGCTGGGATACGGTAATAGAATGATTCAAAATACAGGCGATCTGGTCAGCCGGATGCCAAAAACCTTTGTAGCTTTTTTCACTGGCTTTGCCGGTATTTCAGGCTTTCCGCCCTTTGGTATTTTTATCGGAGAACTGTTTATTATTGTGGGTGCTTTTCGAACCGGCCATTATATAACAGCGGGTATTTTTATTTTAACCCTGGGGGTGATATTTGCCGGGTTTGCCAATCAGGTAATGAAAATTTCCTTTGATGATTTTAATAAAAGCGATTCAAATACAATAATTCAAATAAAAGAAAAAGCCAGCCTGGTATGGCCTCAATATATTTTGCTCTTAACATCCCTGATATTATGTTTTTTTATGCCTGACACATTGTATCAAACAATAATCGATGCAGTGGCTGCTATTGGCGGAGGACTTAAATGAGTAACACTTTTTTAGAAGTTTTAAATGGGGAGCAAATAGAACGGGAAAAAATCCCCCACCTTCCATTTGTTGAGTTTCGGAAAAATGTTCTCAATATTGTAAAAGACGGTGGAAAGGTTGTGCAGTATTTTGCATATCAGGATGGGGCAGTCATAAAATTCATGATTGTTTTAAGAACTGACAAGCTTTTTGTTGCCGGCTGTGATGCACCTGAAGCCTATCCTTCACTGAGTAAGACTTGTGAACCTTTCCATATGTTTGAAAGGGAAATTGCAGAACAATTCGGCATACGGCCGGAAGGGCACCCCTGGTTGAAAATGGTTAGATATCATTCCAATTATAGAAATCTGCCAGATGTTTTTGGAAATGATTATACAGAAGACATTCCAGGAAATTATAATTATTATCAGGTTGATGGTGAAGAAATCCATGAAGTTGCAGTAGGGCCGGTTCATGCCGGTGTCATTGAACCGGGTCATTTCAGGTTTAATTGTATTGGTGAGCGCGTACTTCACTTGGAGATACAGTTGGGATATCAGCACAGAGCAGTGGAAAACCTTTTCCATGATGTTGAAGCAAAAAGGTTACCAATCATTGTTGAAAATATTGCCGGTGATACAAGTATTGGTCACAGTCTCTGTATGGCCCAGGCCGTTGAAGCACTCACTTTGGTTCAGCCGGACAAAGGAGCTAAAATCATTCGAACAATTGCTTTGGAACTTGAGCGGCTTGCCAATCACATTGGAGATCTTGGGGCTTTAAGCGGTGATGTTGCCTTTTTACCCCCGGCCAATTATTTTGGACGTATCCGGGGAGATTTTTTAAACCTGGCTCTTCTGTTATGCGGGAACCGGTTTGGAAAGGGATTGGTCCGACCAGGCGGAGTTCGATTTACTCTGGATGATGGTATCCGGAAAACCCTTGATGAGAGGATCAAAGAATTAAAACCCCAGGTGGAACATGTTCTTGATCTTTTGTTTTCTGCATCAACTGTAAGGGCCCGTTTTGACGACTGCGGCATTGTAAGTACTTATGATGCTGAAGAGTTAGGGCTGGTTGGGCCGGCAGGCCGGGCAAGCGGCATGCCCTATGATGTGAGGAGATGTTTTCCCACAGAGCATTATGGTCAATTAAATATTTTTGAAAATAAAAAGACAACCTGTGATGTATATGCCCGTGCTAGAGTAAGGTATGATGAGATACTGCAGTCCATCAATATTATCCAATCTTTGATAAATGAACCTATCGAAAGCAAATGTGTAAATGAAGTAAATTATAATCTTTCACCTTCTTCTTTTGTGGTGACACTGAACGAAGGCTGGCGGGGTGAAGTGTCCCATGCGATTTTAACGGATAAAAACGGAAAAATAATTAGATACAAAGTAAAAGACCCTTCTTTTCACAATTGGAACGGTCTTGCAATGGCGTTGCGGGATACTGGAATATCGGATTTTCCTTTA
>JAOZQY010000153.1 GCA_029931975.1 Bacteroidales bacterium
CTTTGTTGGAGCTCTTTCTTAAGGATCGCCAGCATATTGCCATAGTCGTCAATGAACATGGAGGGACGGATGGACTTGTGACACTGGAAGATTTAATTGAGACGCTTATGGGCATGGAAATCATGGATGAAACAGACAATGTTAAAGACATGCGTGCTTTGGCACGGACGCAATGGATGGAACGTGCCAAGGCTATGGGCATTGAAGCTGATGTTTTTGATCAGAAAAATGTCGAACCTTCAATCCTTCCTAAGTAAAACGATTTGACAGAAGGGTCAGTTATACGTTATCTAAATCTCTGAAAAAAAAGAACTAATTTATGATGATAAAAAAATTTAACAACTCACTTTTCTCAATCCTTTTTTCATGGATTATACTTTTTGGAACTGTTTATGCCAATCCGGATTGTTGTGACCTGGTATCCAATCTTTGTTTTAACTCAAATTCAATGAGTTCAAATGATGAAGCATCTATTTCAAACTGTATATATGAATTCCAAGATTCAACCCATCATATCTTTGCTGCTGCCAAAGAGGATTTCTGTTGCAAAAACAAAGCATGCGAATATAAAGGTAAAATTTTTTATGGAAATCAAAATTCTAAAATCCAAATGCAATTTACTGATTATGTAAATACTGATCCAACACCCTGTAATAAGAACAAAATAATAAGCCTGATCTTTAATCAGTATAAATTTTCACAAACCATTTCAATATACATCCTTACACAATCATTTTTGTGTTAGTCCAACCTATCCTATAGAACGCCAATTGATCAGAACGCCAATCGATAAATTCGATGGATCGCTATCACTGTTGAGTAAGATTGATCTTGCTCCCATCCCCATAGAGTGGTCTGAGTACCTTTAAACAATTATTTATATTAAGAGATCTTGATATGCCCCACTATGATCAACCGTCCAATTTTAACTGGACAATTCTTTTTCTGTGCTGGTTAGTAGCCAGCGTGTCAACCATTGGAAGTATATTTTTCAGTTTTGTAATGGAGTTTGCTCCCTGTGTTTTATGCTGGTATCAAAGAATATGTTTGTTTCCTTTGGTCATCATTTTCGCAACAGGACTTTTCCCTTTTGACAAAAGTATTGTGACGTATACTCTCCCCTTAGCGATAGCCGGCTGGCTGACGGCATTATATCACAACTTAGTGTATGCCAAAATCATTCCGGAGAGTATACAACCTTGCACCCAGGGAGTTTCCTGCACAGAAGAATACATTGATCTGTTTGGTTTTTTATCAATTCCAATGCTTTCTTTACTTTCATTTTCAATAATAATAGCACTTTTAATTATCTTAAAAAGGAGAATGTATAAATGAAATATATTATATTTGGGGCTACATGTCTTGTCTTGTTGCTTGTTTTTGTGATTACCAGTTTTTACTACAAAGGGCAACAGGCTGAAATGTATGGCTTTATGGCCAAAGAAAACGCTTCAACTTTTGTGAGAGACCATTCTCAGACACTTGGCAGTGATGATGCAAAAGTCTACCTTGTTGAGTTTATGGACCCTGCCTGTGAAACCTGTGCCGCTTTTTCACCGTTTGTTAAGCAGATGATGAAGGCAAATCCAGGTAAGATCAAACTTGTTCTTCGATATGCCCCTTTTCATGATGGTGCCCAATATTTTGTTAAAATTCTTGAGGCAGCCAAAAAACAAGGCAAATATTGGGAAACACTGGATATTATGTATAAGTCGCAACCATACTGGGCCAGCCACAGCAACCCCCAACCTCAAAGAATCTGGCAATTTCTTCCAAAGGCAGGACTTGATATAGAACAAATCAAAAAAGATATGAATGACCCTGCAATTGAAAATCTCATTGCACAGGATCTTGCAGATGCCAAAACGCTTAATGTTCGAAAAACACCAGGATTTTTTGCCAATGGGAAACCTCTCCAAACATTTGGGTACCAACAATTACAGCAATTAATCCAATCTGCAATAAATGAAAGTTATTCAAATTGATTTTTTCCTGTTCCCGGGGCTATTGGAATAAATTCAGGAGGGCTGTTCTCTTGTTTTAACTTTCTTTTTATTCAAACTTCATGCTTTTGATTGGCACTGATAATGACACTCTTTAAGGCTGTCCTGCTTTTTGCCCGCATCCATTTTTTTTCAAACCTGGGATCCAGCACAATCCGGGCAATGGCGGACAGGGCTTGAAGATGAAACCTTCTTTCATCTTTAGAGCCCACCAATACAAAGGCAGCAGATACAACCGGCTTGGATTTTGAAAATTCAATTCCTTTCCTGCACCGGGCCAGAAGGAGGAAAAACTTTTTTTCACCATCAATAATAATATGGGGAATCGCCAACCCCGGAGCCAGTACTGTTGTGATCTCCTCTTCTCTTTTGATCAGAAGGTCATTGAGTACTGAAGGGGAAATATTTAACAAATCCGACATGACCTGGGAAACTAGTTCAAAAAAATCATCTTTATTCATGGCCTCTTTCAAATCTAAGACCAGACTTTTTTCCACAAGCAGATCAAATCGATCTTTTTGAAATGATCTTTTCGAAGTGATGATATCTTTTACTTCGGTTTGGACAGAATGATCAATCAACTCTTTAGCTGTTGCTTTTTCAACAATCTGCAACAACGCCTCCTCTTGATTGACATCAAACCTTAAGGTGATTTCCTTTAAAGAATTTAATGATCCGACCACTGTCACAAGATCCCCTGCCTCAAGCCTTGTGAAATCATGGGGGATAAACAGAACGCCCCGTCTTCTAACAGACATGATAATGGTATCAAAGGGCAGACGAAGATCCCTTAAGGCCAGGCCAAACAGGTTTGGATTTTTGATGGAAAGATCCACAATGCTCCGGTCCTTGTCCAATCCCATTAACAAGGATGCAGCAGCTGGAGACTGCACAAAATGATCAAGAAGACTGACAATTGCCGTGGACGGATCAACAATCAAAACGTCTAAAGCCTGAAAATAAGCGAAATTGCTTCGATCATTCAACCTTGCAATAATGGTTTGAGTTCCAAAATACTCATAGGAGATTTCGCATATTTTAATATTTTCTTCATCAGATAACATTGCCACTATTGCCTCTGCATGGTGACACTTTATTTTTTTGAGTTCTGAAAGACTCAGTTCAGACAATTGATAAATCTTTATATCCAAATTTTTATCATGGTTATTGTTCATATGAGTGACAGCAATTTTTACGCTCCACCCCTGGGAGATCAAAGACATTGCCAATGCAAATGCCTGGCCGTCGGACCCAAAAATCACAACATTCCTGACACCTTTGAACGCTGTTTCTTTGACTGCCTTGGGGTGATCTTCTCTCATGACCTTAATGGCATATTTAAACAAAAGCGGGCCTATAATCTGATTTAAAACGACAACTGAAATAATGATAGCGGCAAAAGGATTCCCCCACTCCGGGAATTCCACGACAACTTCTTTTGCCAGTCCTAAGCTCACTCCAGCCTGGGTAATATATGCCATCCAGCTGATCGTATTATCTTTCATTGGATTTTTTGCCAGAGTACCGCCGATGAAAGATCCGATAAAGATGGCAATTGCCCTTGTAAAAAAAAGGGCCATGGCAATAGGCCATGTTTGCAAAACAATATCCAGGGACAAAGATGCACCGGTAAGGGTAAAAAAAGCAATATAAATTGGCGGACCAATATCAAAAAGAATTTTTAAAAATTCTTTTCTATACCTTGATGTATTTGATACAAGAAATCCTGCAACCATACAAATCAACAGGGGTTCAAGAAGGACTTCAATAAAAAGAGTATCATGGGTAAATTTACGAATTTCAGATGAGAAAACAAATACCAGATATCCCATTAATAAAATAAGACCGGTCTTTAAGGCTTTTTGGATCGGTAACAATAAAATCAGCAGGATTATTTTCCCGACAAAAAAGCCGATAATAAATGAAGCCCCAATCTCTAACATCAGGAACAGAATAAAACCAAAATTGAATTTCAGGCCTGAAAGAAGAACATCGGCAATAGATGAATTAACAGCAAACAGTATGATAACCACCACATCCATGATAATGGTTACCCCTAATACTGTCTGGGTAAAAAGCCCTTTGGCCCTTAATTCATTTACAATGGCAATGGCAGAAGAGGGAGATCGTGCGACCATAATAGCACCTGCCAGAATTGAGACAACAATCTTTACTGACACAGGCATGGTTTGCATGAATGGGATAAAGCCGGAAAGAAAAAAAAACGTAAGTCCTGTTAAAGAAAATGTACATACAACAAGGCCGGTGGTAACCCATGCTATAGTTTTCAACCTTGTTTTAAGCTCTTTTATATAAAGCTCACCGCCGGCAGCGAAAGCAATAAATCCCAGAGAAATTTCATCCACAAACCGCAAGTTCAAGGCAGCTTCCACAGAAATCAAATTAAGAATATAAGGACCTGAAATAATCCCGGTCAATAAAAATCCACTTATTAAAGGAATCCCTGTTTTAACGAGATTTTGTCCAATCTGTTTTGAAGCAATGGCAATAATTGCAAAGCAGGCACTAAATACCAGAATATCCATAGAAAATCCTGTTATAAAATTCAGTTCCATTACTGATGATCTTCAATATAGTGAACTATACTGATCATAGTTTGCCCAAAAGACCATTCCTATATCTGAACACGGTTTTAATGTAGTTTTATTTGATAATCCTGTATCAAGATCCTTTATAACAGTAAAGTGGTATTTAAATATATTAGCATCACAGGAGCCGGTTTGATCGCTGGCAGTCTGTGATGCATTTTTTTATGTGAGGCGACTATTTGAAGATTGAAAATACGGAGTTTTTAACATTCTTGAAAACTCCTTTTTCACTTTCAAGTTCAAGAATTTTTTCCATTTCACCCGGATCAAGGTGGACTGCACCGCATCCTTCATTGACACATATATCGATACTAACGGTTTTATGCTTGACTTCTACCAAGCTGTGGGTGCCGCATCTAAAACAATGGTTCTTGTGATCGGCACTATATGATTCCTCAGATTCCTTTGCAGCATCAGTCCTCAATTTCTCAATCAAAGCCCTGTCTTTTTCTTTAAAATAAAGGTCTTCTTCACTGGGTTTAACAATAATTCGTTCATTTACCATGGGATACCCTCTTTTAAGTTTTTTTCAATCTATTTCCATCCTTCAGGCAACAATTGCCCAGGGACTTCATTCATCTTTTCCTTTAGCTTTTTCAACCCGGGTCTTGCAAACTGCATGTGGCCCTGTTTAAGTGTTCGGCCATTTATTACGGTAATATCGCCAATAGTTACTTTTTTAGGCATCCTTGGAAATATTTTTCCAGTAATCATGCTCTGTCATTTGTTTCTCCTTGTTTTTTAACAATTTTATTATTTATCTGATTTATTCCAGAAAAAATATTGTCGGTCTCCATCAATTTCCTGGAGCCGGATGGTGAAGATTTATTTGTTGGATGTTTTAAAATATAGATAATTATAAAAATAAAACCCGTAATAACTATAAGTACGAAAAGCTCTTGATTTCCCATAATTCCAACTCCCTTGATGGATTAATCCCTAATAATGTTGTTTTATTTTGTTCTTGATCTATAGTTACAATAATTGTTATATTCGGTCAAATAGATAAA
>JAOZQY010000154.1 GCA_029931975.1 Bacteroidales bacterium
AGGCGCTTTCTGGTGGTAAAGCATACAGAAGGGCTTAGTTTTATCCCGTTTGTTGTTCAGCCAGTCAAGAGCAGTTTCAGTAATAATTTCAGTACAATACCCTTCAATTCTAATTCTTTCACCGTCGATCAGGAAGTCGGGATTATAATATTGTCCCTGTCCGGGAAGGACCATTGAAAAATCAAATCCCTGTGGCTGGCCATCCAGGTGGATCTTACCAATCATGGCAGTCTGGTAACCATTGGCCTGGAGCAGCTTAGGGAAGTTGTCCTGGTCCCAGTTAAAGGGTTGAACGTTATCAACCTTTCCATTCACAAAGCTGTGTTTCCCGGTAAGCAGTACCGCCCTGCTGGGTGCACAAATTGAGTTTGTTACGCATGAACGGTAGAAAATTGCGCCCTCCTCTGCCAACCTGTCAATACCCGGTGTTTTGTTCAATCCGTATCCATAAGCACTGATTGCCTGGTACGCGTGGTCATCGCTCATAATAAAGAGAATGTTGGGCTTCTCTTTTGCACTGTCATCCAGTTTCGACGAACAACTGACAACAAGTATTGCGATAACAAGAAGTGTCAATAGTTTTGTAATGTTGGGTTTCATAATGGTATATATTAAAGTTTGGTTTCTCCTTCCTCAATCCTATTCTTCACAGTTCCAGGCATCTTTACAGCCTGGGGTGGTTTGGGTACAACACCTGCATGTTCTGCCCAGCGCTGCCACTCGACAGCCAGTTCATTTACCAGATCGGGATTCTCCTTTGCCAGGTTACTTAATTCAGTACGGTCGGCTTCCAGATCGTACAATTCCCATTTTTCCAGGGGTAGTACATTGAGTGAATCGTGCATAAAAGGCCATGACCATGCTTCAGAGACCAATTTCCATTTTCCCTTCCGGATGGCCCGGTTTCCTTCATGCTCCCAGTACAAGTATTCCCGATCTAAATCCTCATTATCGAAAGCCGGAATAAGGGATACACCCTCCATGGGTTTTATATAATTGCCATTGAATTCCGTTGGATAATCTGCGGTAGCAACATCCACACAGGTGGCCATGATATCAACCAGTTGTCCGGGTTGCCAGCGGAATTCACCCTTTGCGTCAAATCCTTCCGGCCAATGAACAATCAATGGAGTGGCAATTCCTCCCTCATTTGTCCAGTGCTTAAACATCCGGAATGGAGTATTTGATGCATTTGACCAGTTCTTATCATAACCAATATAGGTGTCCGCAGGTCCGGGATATACACCATATCCTGCCCTTACAGGTCTGCCGTCGCGTGTTTGAAGTGGCTCCATGTCATATTGAAATTGACCGGGAGTGTATGGTTTCAATGTATCCGGATCAACCCTCAACGTGTCTTCACCTATGCGGTTAAATGCATAACTCTCTGCACAGGCACCATTATCCTGCAAAAAGAAGATGAGCGTATTTTCATAGTACCCCTCATCTATTAAGGCCTTAACAATCCGGCCAATTCCCTGATCCATATTATCGATCATGGCTGCATATACTTCCATACAGGCTGCATGCCACTCTTGTAATTCGGTCTCTTCCCAGGGTTTTTCAGGATAAGCGGAAGACAATCCCCATTCCGGTTTAAGCAGCCCCATCTCCAACATGCGCTGGTACCGCTCAGTCCGGATTTGATCCCATCCTTTATCGTATACACCTTTGTATTTAGCTATGTCTTCAGGCAAAGCATGCATGGGCCAGTGGGCTGCTGTGTAGGGAACATACAGAAAAAACGGCTTGTCGGTGTCGTGTTCGTTTATAAATTTTACTGCTGTGTCGCTGATGGCATCGGTATAATAGAAGTCATTATCCGGTGCAATAAATTCATTTCCACTGGTGAGTGAATTCGGGTCAAAGAAACTGCCGGCTCCGAATATAGTACCAAAAAAACGATCGAACCCTCTCTGCAGTGGCCAGTTGTGTTTATCCGGGTTTTGCCTCGACGGAAGCAATGGTGTCACATGCCATTTTCCGGTCATGTAGGTTGAATATCCGGCTGTTCTTAAGACTTCCGCAATGGTCACACAACTCTGGTTTAAATCGCCCCTATATGCATCATTTCCCCGGTCGTTGGTCATATGGCCTATCCCAGCCTGGTGAGGATGAAGGCCTGTTAATAATGAAGCGCGTGTAGGACAGCAGCGTGCCGTATTGTAAAACTGGGTAAACCTTAAACCACTGGCTGACAGAGCATCAAGATTTGGCGTCCTGATCTCTCCGCCATAGCACCCAATATCGGAATAACCCATGTCATCCGACATAATGAGAATGATGTTTGGCTGAGAACTTTGCGTATTTTCCTGCTGATTACATGACCTAGCCAACATTGCGCTGAAAAAGATGAATAAAAGAAAGAAGTTCTTCATTTTCCTAAGTTAAATTGAAAGTTCCTATTTCACTAAAAAAACAGAACTCAACCTGATATCTTCGGATGAGCTTCCAATCATTACTTCAAATTCGCCGGGCTCAACTACAAAATTCATGTTGAGATCGTACATCGAGAGCAGTTCGGGTGTCAGCTCGAAGGTGACGGTTTTTGTTTCACCAGGTTCCAGACTAATTTTGCCGAACCCCTTCAGCTCCTTCACAGGCCTTACCACACTGGCAATTTTATCTTTAATGTAGAGTTGAACGATTTCGTCACCTGCGACCTTACCGGTGTTTTTAATAACGGCAGAGATCTTTATGTTTTCACTGATGCTGATCTGTTTTGAAGACAGTTTCAGTTGGCTATACTCAAAGGTTGTATAGCTCAATCCGTGCCCGAAAGGAAACTGAGGATCATTCCCAACACCGATATAGGCATCTTTTGGCTTGAATGGCAAATGGTTGTAGTTTAGGGGAACCTGTCCAATTTCTTTGGGAATGGTAATGGGAAGTTTGCCACCCGGATTCACATCACCAAAAAGCACTTCAGCAATGGCATTTCCTCCCTCTTCGCCCGGGTACCATGCTTCGATGACCGCGGGGGTATCATCAATCCAGTTTCTCATGGTGATGATATTTCCAGTTTGCAATACAACTACAGTTGGAGTGCCGGTTGCAGTAACTGCTTTGATAAGTTCTTCCTGTGGCCCGTTCAGATTAAGAATCGCCCTGTCGGCATTTTCGGCACTCATGCTTCCCACAACAATCACTGCTGCATCTGATTTTTTTGCTAATTCAACGGCTTCGGGGATATTGATATACGGATCCACATCCCATCCCAGGCTGATATAGGAGCCATAAGTACCTTCATAATACTCTACCCTGATATCATAAGTCCGGTCTTCCTCAAGTTGAATTTCTGCCTCCTCAAGCCTGCGCGCACCACCCCGCCAGGCATCCAGCACCAGCTTATTGTCCAGATACACCCTGAGCCCATCATCCACATTGGCACCAATCATATATTTTCCGCTTGCAGGTGAGGTAAGTTGTCCTGTCCATCGCACCGCAAAATGATCATCTGGTATTCCCTCACCCGGACTGCCATAATCCCAATCGAATTCGATAGTTTCATCTATCCTCGTAAATACAGGTTCGCCGGTTAGATCACCATTATCGAAGTACTCACCCTTAAGTCCCTGAACACTCTTCCCATTTTCGCTTGTGGTGAAACGATCGGAATGGATCGCAGGATAGGCATAATATCCTATTTCCGCTCCTTTTTCATAGAGCACATTTGCATCGGGCACTATATTTTTTATTCCCTCAAGCACAGTCACAAGCTTTTTCCCATAGCCATTGTAGTGGTCACCTTTTATCTCATTGGCAAGCGGTCCGAGAACAGCAATTGAGTTGATCTCTTTACTGAATGGCAGGGTCTGATTGTCGTTTTTCAGCAAAGTCATACACTCTCTTGCAACTTCAAGCGCTACAGCCCTGTGCTCGTCAGAGTCGGTTATTTTTGCTGCATATTCCGGATCAACATAGGGATCATCAAATAGTCCGACGCGGAATTTCTGGCGGAGTACTCTTTTTACAGATTCATCAATGGTTTTTTCTGAAACCAGCCCCTCTTCAACGGCCTGCAGTAATGGTTCCCAGTAAAACATATGCGACAGTTCCACATCACATCCGTTGTTAATTGCCTCTGCTGCAAGCTCAGTTTTAGTCTCAGCAGTATGATAGGCCTCATAAATGATGGGCAGTGCATTGCCATCTGAAACGATAAAACCATCAAAACCCCATTCATTCCTCAGGATATCGGTCATTAGCCATCTGTTTGTACCGCAGGGTATTCCATCCAGTGTATTGTATGCGGTCATTACGCACTTTGCGCCACCTTCGATTATGGCTGCTTTAAAAGCGGGAAAATACTGCTCACGTAGCAGACGTTCCGAAAAATGAACCGGTGATCCGAATTTTCCATCCAATCCCATATTGGCGACGAAATGTTTAGGCGTGCTGATGATCCCGTTTTGTTCCATTGTTTTCACAAAGGCAACTCCCATCTTAGAGATTAGAAATGGATCCTCTCCATAAGTTTCATGAATCCGTCCCCACCTGGCATCGCGTCCCAGGTTTACCACAGGACTGAACAAATGCCTGCATCCCCTGGCTTTGGCCTCTGCAGCAATAACCTCCGCCATTTTTACATAAAGATCAGGATCCCACGAGCTTGCGAGGGTTATTGAGTGCGGAAATCCTGTTGTCTTATAGCCCATGATCCCGAAAATTCCCTCCTCCTCCATCAGCACAGGTATACCCAGGCGAGAGTCGTTGATGTACTTTGCCTGCATTTCATTGTATTTTCTCGCGGCCTCATACGCTCCCAGACTGTTGAAAAGGGCAAACACCATCCCCGGATCACTTTCCATCTCATGAATGTAATTTTTCATGCCAAACTGAATCTGGGTAATTTTTTCTTTCAGGGTCATTCGTCCCAATAAATCCTCCACCCGTTCATCAATTTCAGCGTCGGCATTCTTATACAATGGTTCATTCAGGATAATCTCTGCTAGCATTCCATAAATTATTGCCTGTGCCCCATGATGGTCATCGGGCTCAGCCGGAGTGTCCAGCCAGGGTATAATTGTTCTGAGTGGTCCGGGACCCCTGCAGGCCCCCAGAACGATACCGTCCTCTGTAACATACTTCTTCAACTCACAAGCTGCGAGAAGGGCTGCATCTTTGTATTTTTCATCCTTCAAAAAGCCTTTCTTATATGCCACCGCAAGGTTATAGGCAATCATACCGGTGCCACTTGTTTCAGGATAGCTTTTATCGAAAGGCAGGTGTGGCAACTGATGCCACATTCCATCTTCATCCTGCACTTTCAGCAGTGCATCGGCCATCTCTTCCAATACAGCCTGCAACCTGTAATAATAGCTTGATTGGAAAGGAACAGCCTCCATGGCCGGCACAATACCCCGCATCAGCCAGCCATGACCACGCGACCAGGCCCCGGGCGAGAGTTCCATACTATCGGGAAGCCAACCCCTTCCCTGACTGTAGAGTCCGGTTTCAGGATTACGAAGCATGTTTCTGTAAATCTCATACTGGTCAGCTGCCTCCTTGAAAAACAGGGTATCTCCCGTTAGAGCCCCGGCTCTGGCCACACGGCTGCAATACTCCTGGATATAATC
>JAOZQY010000064.1 GCA_029931975.1 Bacteroidales bacterium
AATTATTTGCATTGATAGCCGTATTCGGGATGCTTTTTATGGGAGCATCGATCTTTGCACAGGATGAAACGACAGAAAGTCCTGTTGCTGAAGATACCACACAGGTAGCTGAAGAGGTTGTAACTGAGCCAGTAGCCGCTATGGAACCAGTAGTTGCCGAAGAAGAAGGTGGAATTGCCGTACTGCACACCACCCTAAAGACCAAATTTATTGAAGGTGGTGCCGGTTTTATGGGCGCTGTTCTTCTCACATTAATCTTCGGACTGGCTTTGGCTTTTGAAAGGGTCATTTATCTGAACCTTGCCTCTACCAACACCGATAAGCTTCTCGCTGATGTTGAAGAGGCATTAAACAACGGTGGTGTAGAAGCTGCCAAAGAATTGTGCCGCAATACCCGTGGTCCGGTAGCCAGTATTTTTTACCAGGGCCTTGACCGGGTCGATGAAGGAATTGATGTGGTTGAAAAATCGGTAGTATCCTATGGTAGTGTACAGATGGGCCTTATGGAGAAAAACCTCTCATGGATCTCACTGTTTATCGCCATTGCTCCTATGCTTGGTTTCATGGGAACTGTAATTGGTATGATCGATGCATTTGATCAAATTCAGGTGCAGGGAGACATGTCTCCAACCGTTGTGGCCGGTGGTATTAAGATCGCCCTTATTACAACTGTAACCGGTCTGATGGTAGCCATCATCCTCCAGATTTTCTACAATTACCTTGTGGCTCAGATTGACGGTATCGTCAATAAGATGGAAGACTCTTCTATCTCACTTGTAGACATGCTGGTAAAACATAATCTTAAAAAATAAGAAGCCATGGCTTTTTCCAAATTAACAAAAATCATTCTGTGGGTGGTTGCTGGAATCTCCCTCATCGTGGTTCTTTTCTTCTACATCGGACCCAAGACCGTCTCTGACTATGACGCACTTGTGGACCGGGTTGATGACGCATTGGCCGGTGTGGATATTGCTCCTGTCGCCCCCTTGCCTGTTTTAGATACAACCCTGACAGACTCTGCTGCAATTGCTGAAAATATTACAGCTGTTCAGAAAGCTCAAGAGGAACGTATGCTTACTCCTGTAGCTGAAGTATCAGACACTTCCGTCAAAGAGCTAACATCTGGCTGGGAATATTTGCTCTATTATCGTACCGATATAGCGTTGATGTGGGCCTATATTCTTGTGCTAATCACTTTGATTGCAGCTATCGCGTTTCCACTTATTACTGTAATTTCCAACCCCAAAGCCCTGGTAAGGTTACTTATCGTACTTGCCGGATCTGCCGTGTTGGTGGTTATCTCTTACCTGTTGGCCAGCGATACAGCCATTGAAATCATTGGTTACGATGGAACCGGAAACAGCGATCCGGGAACCCTGAAGATGGTTGATACAGTCCTGTTTTTGACATATATGCTGTTTGGAATGGCTGTTGGGTCAATTCTCTATGCCATAATTTCAAAGGCATTTAAATAAGAATCATTAGAAAAACATAAACCGATGGCATCAAAGGAAACACCGGAAGTAAATGGAGGATCACTGGCGGATATTGCCTTTCTTCTGTTGATATTCTTCCTGGTTACAACCACCATGGACACCGACACCGGGATCACCAGGCTACTGCCTCCTGAACCGGATCCGGAACAACAGGATGTTGAAGTGAAGGTAAACAAGCGAAACGTACTGGTGGTGCTTCTTAACCGGAATGACAGGCTGATGGTGGGAGGAACAGAAATGGACCGTCTGGAAATTAAGGCCAAAACCATTGAGTTCTTCACCAATCCGCAGAATAAAGAAGACCTGCCAGTTATGGAGACTACTGAAGTGCAGTTTCCTCCTGGGAGTTCATCTTTGCTCCGCGCAGATGGAGTATGGACTGGACTGGTCTCCAAAGGGGTAATCTCACTTCAGAATGACCGCTCAACTACCTACGGGAAATACCTGCAGGTGCAGAATGAACTGGTAGCGGCTGTGAATACGCTTAGAAATGACTTCTGTAACCAATACTTCGGGAAGGATTACGATGAGCTAAATACGGCCAATCCCATCGAAGAGGAGATACAGCTGGGCATCCGGAAGATTTATAAAATGAATATATCCGAATCGGAACCTAAAAGTATAGGAGGGCGTAACTAATGTCTAAATTCAGAAAAAAAGGTGGAAAAGGTCTTCAGAAGATCAACACCTCTTCTCTTCCCGACATTGTTTTCATGCTGTTGTTCTTTTTCATGGTGGCAACAACAATGAGGGAAACTGAGGTTCAGGTACGAGTTAAGGTTCCTGAAGCCACAGAGGTGAAGAAGCTGGAGAAGAAATCTCTTGTTAGTTATATCTATATCGGACGGCCCGTTGCACAGGTGGCAAGGATGTATGGAACCGAGCCTCTGATTCAGCTTAATGACAAGCTGGTCAGTGATGAGGGCATCCCCTATGAATCGATACAGGATTTTGTTCTGTTCGAGCGGGAAAAACTACCCGAATCGGATAAAAGCAAGATGACCATATCTTTACGGGTTGATGAAAATATTTCTATGGGAAAGGTGGATGATGTGAAGCAGGCACTTAGAAGAGCAAAGGCTTTGATTATCAACTATTCTGCGAAAAAGGAATATAGAAATCAGGGGAGAAGGAGATAAACCTAAGAAGATTTAATATTCAGAGGGCACCCGCCAAGGCGGATGCCCTCTTTTTTTTACAAATGTCTTGTCCTGAAAAAGCGCTATTTTATAACGGTTAGGCGAAGTTAAAAGAATATATTCTATGTCCTTTAAATTGCATAGCTGTTCAAGAGCTAGAAAGCCGACAACAAAGTATTAGAGGTGCTCAAGCTGCTTACGGAAATATGGCTACTTTGATTGGGTAAACAGACCCGAAATAACCTTAGAATCTATAAAACAACTAAGCGTATCAGGGCAAATCTTGATACGCTTAGTTTTTATTGTTTAGTACTGGTCAGTAACTCGACTATCTCTTAGTTACCTTACTGCTAAAGATGGTATTGTCTACAAGCTTGATGTTCACAATATAGACTCCGGCTTTGAGAGCACTCATATCGATCTGATCGGTGGGGGTACTGATGTTAATCATCTGAACACCCTGAATCGAATAGACTTGCAGTGAAAAGACCTGGATATTCGATCTAATGTGAAGAATATCTTTCACATTGACGGGATAGAGTTGCACCTGGCCGGAATTAGCTTTCGAAAGATCAATGAAGGTGGCCCCGGTCAAAGTGATAACCGGACTGGCCCCAGATATATTGTCTGATCCATCCACAGCATATACAACATAATCACCTTCAGCTAATCCTGTAGTAGACAAGGTACTTGCAACATTTGCAGTTGAAGCGACCTGTGAAACCTGGGCAGAAGTAATATCCCCAATGGTAGATGCTGTACCGTCTGGGACAAGATAGATCATTCCATCCTCATTGCTGGTAGCCAGAATATCTGTTCCAGCAGTAATAGGTCCGGCTGTGACATCAGATAAAACCGGCGAGCTTAGATCTGCTACTGCAACAACACCACTTGCTGCTGAAATATTATCAGATGCATCTACAGCGTAAACAATAAAATTACCTAAACCTATTCCGGTTGTGGCAAGCGATACAGGAACACCTGCTGTTGCTATTGCCTCAGCTACCTTAGCTGTCCCTATAGCTCCGATAGTAGCGGCTGTACCTTCCGGTACAAGATAGATCATTCCAGCTTCATTACTGGTGGCTGAAATAATATCACCCTCTTCAACCGGCCCGGCTGTGACATCAGATAAAACCGGCGAGCTTAGATCTGCTACTGCAACAACACCACTTGCTGCTGAAATATTATCAGATGCATCTACAGCGTAAACAATAAAATTACCTAAACCTATTCCGGTTGTGGCAAGCGATACAGGAACACCTGCTGTTGCTATTGCCTCAGCTACCTTAGCTGTCCCTATAGCTCCGATAGTAGCGGCTGTACCTTCCGGTACAAGATAGATCATTCCAGCTTCATTACTGGTGGCTGAAATATTATCACCCTCTTCAACCGGCCCGGCTGTGACATCAGATAAAACCGGAGCCGTTACATCAGGAAATAATACGACCGTTGAAGCACAGGAAGTAGCCCAGCCAGTACTGTTATATTCTCTTAGAAAATAGGTGCCCGAACTAGTGGCCATTGTGGTGGAGCCAGAATGATTCGTAAGGACACCACAACTGGTTCCCTGCCAGTAATAGACAATTCCGCCAGGAGGGATGTTCCTGGTAAGAATGGCTTCATCACCATCATAGGTGACACTTATTATCCTGGGTTGTGCCAGCAGGTTAAAACAAAAAAATGCTAGAATAATGGGGAGAATGAGGTGCTTTTTCATTATAAATATCTTTAGACATAAACAAAATCGAAAAAAACACGCTATTTTCCAAATCAATTGAAAGCTTTTCGCGCCAAGAATGCAATAAAACATGCTATTTATAATCACAATATGCTTCTAATAGTCCCCCGGCCTGTTGAAATCCACAATCCAATGCCTTTTGCCAATTCTCACAGGCAGCAGCCATATTTCCCAATTGGAAATACACATTCCCTCTATTGACCATACTGATACAATCCTCTGAAGAAAAGGAAATCGCCTGCTCATAATCATCCAGGGCCTGTTCAAATTCTCCTCCGGCTGCAGATAGATTCCCCCTGTTTGAATAGGCCTCAGCAAAAGTAGAATCAATATCAATGGCTTTATTGAAATCTAACAGCGCCGCATCCGCTTCACCCAGGTTAAAGAGGCTTATCCCCCGATTGTTGTATGCTTTAGCCAAAAAAGGATTCATTTCTATAGCCTTGTTCAAATGTTCTCTGGCCTTTTCAAAGCTTTGAGCCTGATTATAAACATACCCGATCTCATTGTAAATTTCTGGAAAAAAAGGATTTAATTCCCTCGCTTTTTCCAGGTTGACCTCTGCCTGCTTAAGATCCTTGTTCTGTCTGTACCAGCGACCAAGTTCATAATAGGCTCTATAACTTCTGGGATATACCTCAATAGCTTTCTGGAAATCGGCCAGAGCTTCTTCTTGAAGATCCAGCTCAAAATAAGCATTGGCCCTGGATAAATAGATCAATGCCCTGTAGGGAGCCATATCAATAGCTTCTGAATATACGCTAATTGCCCTTTCATACTCTTCCATAGAGATTAACACCTGGCCTTTATTCAAATAGGCATCCATGTAGCCCGGGTCCAGGCTTATTGCCTTATCCAGGTCTAAGAGTGCAAGCTCAAAGCTATCCAACTGGAAGAAAGCCTGCGCCCGGTTATTGTAAAAACTTTTGTACCCTGGGTATTGTTCTAATCCCTTGTTAAAGTCAGCTAGGGCCAACTCATACTTGCCAATGGCATTATAGGCGTTCCCCCTGTTATTAAGAGCTTCTTTGACATTGGGATTGTTTTCCAATACATTTGAATAAAGGGAAATATCATTCTTCCATACCTTATTACGTTGAAAGCTTGAAACAGAGAAAACTACTACCAGAAGAATAAATGCAGTCCATAGTAGTTGATTTAGTTTCTCGCTTCTGGGTTTATTCAAAAAGACTCCAAGCATAAAGCTCAACCCGATGTATGGCACATAGGTATAACGGTCAGCTACAACCACCACTCCTTTGATGGAAACAAAGTGAAGAAAGACGGAGATGGATACCAGAAAAAAGAGGAAGCCAAAAACATACTCCCTCCGTTTTTCCTTCATGCGTAAAAGGGAAACAGCAATCACTGTCAGCGAAATAATGGCCAGACCAAAAGCCAGGTAATATTCCATGGGGAAAACCCCCTCCAACTTGTCCGGGTATGGTACTATGGCAGATAGTTTTATCGGCAGAAAGAAACGGATCAGGTAAAACATCAGGGAGTAAGAGGCCAATAGAGCTTTTTCAAAAAAGGAATATCCATACGTTTGATGTCCTGAAACAAGCAGTTTCTTCCCATGGAAATCCATCCGGGCAGAGCTTCCAAAAGCAATCCGGTAAACTTCACTAGTGGTAAATACCAATATGGGGAGCTTTTCGAGTATCAGCCAGACACTTAGGCGTCTGCGCATAATATAATCAATCAAAAAAAGCAGGGGAAGTATGATGACCGCTGTGAATTTTGAATGCCATGACAGAAGAAAACTCAGGGAAAAGGCCAACCAGTAAAGGCCTTTTATTAGTGGTTTGGAGCTCTGAATATAGCTGATATAGGCATGAAAGCAGAGAAGTAAGAAGAACGTATATAACACATCCTTTCTCTCTACGATCCAGGCCACCGATTCCACATGCATGGGGTGGACTGCAAACAGGATGGCTGTTATAAAAGCTACCTTTCTATTTTTAATCAGCCGGCCAATAAGAAAGAACAAGAGTACTGAATTGAAAATATGCCAGAGGACATTCTCGGCATGGTATCCTTTTGGATTAAGGCCCCAGAGCTTAAAATCCACCATAAAGGATGTAAGCGTCAGACGGGTACCCCCCAGACCTGTTCTTTCTGTCCAAAGCTTTGTTAGCCCTTCCCAGGAAAAATCTTTAATGTAGCGGTTCTCTACAACATAGTAGGAATCATCCCAGCTGGTAAAGCCATTGTTTATTGCCGAGGAAAAAGAGATTGCTGTGATACTTATAATGATCAGAACTAAAAGCTTGTTGCTTCTGAAAATTTTTAGATTGTCAATACACATTTTTTGGATATCAGAATTCATTTTCATAACTCGCTACTAAATAGCCGTGATCAATACGAAGATAGCAAACTTAAGCCCATGCCAAATTTAAGTATCGTCATTCCTTTATTTAATGAAGAGCAAAATATTGTTTTACTAAATGAAAGGTTAAGAGGAGTTCTGGATAAGCTCTCAATCAGTTGGGAACTAATTTTTATTGATGATGGAAGTTCAGACAATACGCTGAAGACCATAGAAAAATTAGCTTCTGAGAATCCTGCAATTAAAGCAGTTTCCTTAACCCGGAATTTCGGACACCAGGCGGCTTTGATGGCCGGACTCGATCATGCATCGGCCGACGCAGTCATAACCATGGATGGCGATCTTCAGGATCCGCCGGAATTGATCCCCCGCTTGCTTGACAAATGGAACGAAGGTTTTCTTGTGGTCTATGCCCGCCGGAAGAACTATCGCCGGGATCATTTTATGAAACGCTGGCTGTCTATACTGTTTTATACTATCATTAAGACCCTTAAGATATCCAAAGCTCCAAAAAACGTTGGAGATTTCAGGTTAATGGACCGCAGAGTTCTGGAAGAGCTTAAAAATATGAGGGAACGCACACGATACCTGAGGGGTATGATCTCATGGCTGGGTTTCAGCTATGCATTTGTAGACTATGACCGGCCCGATCGGAAAAACGGGCAAGCAGGATACAGTTTTGGCCAGTTGATGAAGCTGGCCATGGATGGATTTTTCAGTTTTTCCAGGGTACCCTTGCGCATCGGGCTTTTTTTAGGTGGATTCAGCATTCTCATTGGACTGGGTTTCATGTTATATATGATTGCTGACATTTTAATCAATGATGTGTATTATCACCTCTATAAGCTGCTGGTAGATGTGATTTTTATATTTATCGGATTTCTGTTTATCCTGATATGGATCCTTGGCGAATATATTGGCCGGATCTATCACGAAGTAAAGGGTCGCAATCTCTATATCGTCCATAAAAAAGTCAACCTTAAGGATTGATCAGATGAGACTGTTAATCCTTAACTATGAATATCCACCCCTCGGAGGGGGCGCTGGCAGATGCTCCTTATACCAGGCTGAAGGCCTGGCCAGGCTTGGTCATGATGTTACTGTGATCACCACCTGGTTTGAAGGCGAAAAGGAGATTGAAGTGCGCGATCATTTTAAACTGATCCGCTTAAAATCAAAAAGGAAAAAGGTATTCCGATCCAATCCGATGGAGATGTTTTCCTGGGGACTAAAGACATTTCGATACATCAGGAGAAACAATCTTTATCTCCATACAGATCTGATACTGGCCCATTTTTCTCTTCCCGGCGGAATGGTGGCGCTACCACTAAATCTATTGTATAAAACCCCTTACTATATCATATCGCACGGACAGGATATTCCATGGTTCTCTCCTAAGGAGCTATTTTTTTATCATCTGATTTTTTACCTGCCAATCAAATGTATCTGTTCCCGGGCATCCAAAATTACCGTTCTCTCACAGCAGCGGCTGACTGAACTGAACAGGCTTATCAATTCAAAGCATCACTCAAAAAATTATATTATTCCCAATGGCTGTGATATCGATTTCTTTACACCACCTAAGGGAATCAAAGAGAACGATCTGTTCAGAATACTGTTTGCAGGAAGATTAACCAGGCAGAAAGATCCCTTCACCCTGCTAAAGGCGGTGCAGATTCTATCCGACACAGACACTCCGTTTTCATTGGAAATCGTTGGAGATGGTCCCCTGAGGAGAAAAATGGAGTCTTTTGTGAAAAATCATAAACTCCATAAATGGATCATATTTTCCGGTTGGGTTTCCAGAGAAGAACTAAGAGAAAAATACAGGAATGCTCACCTGTTCATCATTACTTCTATAGATGAAGGTCAGTCCCTGGCAATGATGGAGGCTATTGCATCGGGGCTCTACCTCTTCACAACTCCGGTAAGTGGAAGTGAATCCCTGATTCATACAGATGTAAACGGGGAGTACATTCCCTTTGGTGAACCTCAAGAGATTTCAGTACGCCTTGAAGCTTATTACAAAGAAAAAGTCATGGATCAGTACAGAATTCCCGATGGCCTCCTGCAGGAACTTCGGGATGCCATCAGCTGGGATCATTATGTGAATGCTTATGCTCAAATCATTCAAGAATGAAGATCTTATACCTGATAGATAATTTCTCTCTGGGAGGTGCACAGACCGTGGTCAAAGGATTGATGGAAAACGCAGCGGAGGAGGACCAGATCTATGCAATAGCTCTCAGGCAAAAAAAGCCGGAAATGACCATCAATCATCCCCATGCCACGGCTTTCCAGAGCAGGTCAAGATACACATTCAAAGTCCTTAAGTTTCTGAAAGATTTTATTTCAGAAAAGAAGATTGAGATCCTGCACTGCCAGTTACCACGCTCCATCGTGATAGGCTATCTCCTGAAACGCTCTTTCCCGGAGATAAAATACATCATTCATGAACAGGGCGATGTATTTGAATCCTGGACCTATTCCATTTTATTACGGGTTTTAATGAAGAGAGCTGATGGATTTTTAGCCTGCTCTGAGGCAACCAGGAATGTGTTAACACGCCGCTCTCATATAGCGCCTGAAAAGATCCATGTCCTCTACAATTTTGTTGATCTAAGCAGGTTCAGCCCTGATAAATGCCCCTCCTTCAATGGGCAGAAGATTGCTTTTGCAGGCCGGATCGAAAAACGAAAAGGGTGGCGTGAATTCATTGAAGCCACACGCTATCTTCACGACCAAAAAGACTTTTCCTTTCACATGGCAGGGACTGGAAGTGAAGCGAAAAAGCTTTTGCGAATGATCCGAAAGCAGAAGGATGCCCATATCGTGTATGTCGGATATCAAGACAACATGAACGCTTTCTACCGGGAGATGGATCTGCTGGTCATCCCATCACATTTTGAACCCATGGGGATGGTCGCTATAGAAGCCATGGCCTGTGGAATTCCTGTTCTGGCAGCTAATGTGCCGGGACTAAACGAAATTGTTAAACATAAAGTGAATGGATGGACCTATGCTCCAAAAACCGTAAACGGACTAATAGGGGCCATTGAAGAGATTCTGGAATGTGAGCCTGATGAGATGGATGCCATCATAGAGAGAAGTATTGAACATTCCCAGGGATTTTCCGTCCTGAAATTCACCAGTAAACTTCAGGAGTATTATGCTTTATTAAAGTGAGTCGGTCATGCAAAAGCTCCCCACCATAGAACACATCAGCAAGCTGCCCTTCTTCTTTATTTTAGGCAGACCACGTTCCGGCACCACCCTGTTGCGTACTTTACTGGATGTTCACCCCAATATTGGGATACCCCTGGAGAATTCTGACTTGATCCACCTCTATTATAAGTACAGGAAGGTGAGACAGTGGGACCATAATAAGCTTCAAAATCTTTTCTCTGACTTCAAAAAGCTAAACTTTATAGAAAACTGGAAGCTTGACTGGGAGTCTATCAAAACTATCTTTGATCAGGCATCGAACATACAGCTGTCTTTTCATGAAATCATCAAGATATACTACTACCATTATCAATCGGAATTCACAAAAGAGGAGATCAGGACTTTGGGCGATAAATCTCCTTTAAACTCCCTCTATTCAAAAGAGCTATACCAGGTTTTCCCCGATGCTAAATACATACACCTGATTCGGGATTACAGAGCCAACCTGGCCTCCATGAGTAAACATGATGTTTTTTCGCCAAGTTCAACAGCCATGCTATTGCAGTGGAAAAAATCGGTGAAGCAAATCAACAAACTTGCGATCGAAAATCCCAAAAATTTTCTTCAGCTTAGATATGAAGACCTGGTTCTATATCCCGAGGAAAACTATGCAAAAATCTGCAGCTTTCTCGATGTAAAATACATCCCGGCTTTGTTGGATCCGGATTACAGGAAAAAAGCCATCAGTGAGATCTACAATGCTGCCTTTCTTGATCAGTGGCAACCCGATCTATCCGGAAAGATATCTACCTTAAATATTGATAAATGGCGAAACGAACTCGATGCTATTTCTGTTAAAAAGGCAGACTACATTGCCGGCAAAACAGGGCAGTTGTTTCAATATGAAACCGTATCAAAAGGCTATGGACTCCTCTTCATCCTGCTTACAGAAATGAAAAAACTTCTGTTTCATCTGAATGAAATGAACCGCTATCTTTATGACAGGCTACCTTACAGGATGAAAACAAGGATCAAGAACAGGAAGTTCATTCTCTCCTATCGCTTGATTCAATTCTATCGGAGGCAATTTGGGAAACACTGAATCCATACTGTTTATTCCCCCGGTTCACTGGAACTATTACCCCTACCGTGACCAGGAACTACCCACATCCATGGCCCACAGAGGCTATCAATGTATTTATCTGAATCCTGTCAGTTACAGGGGTAGTGAGAATTCGATGCGATTCCAAGAGGTCAACAGGAGGATGTCTCACCCCAATATCCGGGTTATAGACCGAACAAGCAGATGGAGAAAGTCACCCATTGAATATATTCAGGAGCTAATCCTCAATGTTCGCGCAGTTAGGAAATTCAAACCCGATGCGGTGATCAGCAGTGACCATTTGATGTCCGTTGGAGTATGTATCTATTGTCGTTTACGCAAAAAGAGATTCGTTTTCGATGTAACCGATAACTGGGAACTGGTTGATCAAAGTGTGGCTGGCAAAATCTATAAAAACATTCTAAAACCGCTTCTTGCCAGGTTTTCCTTTGCAATCACCTGCACCAGCCAACGCCAGTTTAACTATTTCAATAAGCATCGAAAAGGCCATACATTTTTGCTGTCAAATGGAATAAATCCCCTCCTGCAGGAAGAGATGGGACAGGACCATTCTCAGACAGCTTCAAGCTCCGAAGTGAACTTCATTGGCAGCTTAAGGGATTGGTATGACTTTGATCTGCTGTTTGAGGTGTTCCGGGAGTTTCCCGGGATTCATCTCAATATATATGGACTGGGTCCCTTGTATGCTGAGCTTCTGGAAAGGTCCCGTTCCATCCCAAATATTCATCTTCATGGGAATATTGAACATACCAAAACCGCTGCACTATTACACAGAACCCTTTTTGGATTGCTGCCTTTAAAAATCAACGAATTAAATCACTCAACCTGTCCCATTAAATTATTTGACTACTGGGGAGCTTCCCGGGCTGTCATTTCAAGTCCTGTAGAAGAAGTTATCCGCCTGGGAGGAGATACTATACTCTATGCTTCCAACCGGGAGGAGTTTATTCTTTGTATAAACAGCCTGATCAATGATAAGGATCTGGCTCGAAAACTTGGTGAGGAGGGAAAACAGAAAGTAGACAAAATATATAATTATAAAACCATAACTGATCAATTTATACATATCCTGAGCACTCTTTAAACCTTGAGCAAAAAATCAATTTTTAGCAGCATTTTCAACATTTTTTCCACCAATGTCTTCATTATGGGTCTGGTGGTTATCAGTGGAATAATCCTCCCCCGCCTGCTTAATCCCAATGCGCTAGGCAGGCTAAATTCATTGATAGCGCTGGCTACTATTGTCTATAGTTTCGCTTTTTTAGGAATGCGCTCTTCGCTGGTCATGCACCTTGGAAAGAAAAAATTTGAGCAAGATCAGATCCTATCCGCCACTGTATACATTTTTCTTCTTTCAACAATTATCTCTACCCTGGCTCTTCTCCTCATTTTCTTCTTTCTGAGCAATGATCATTACTCCATACTCATTGTACTGCTGGCGTGCCTGATCAATCCTTTTGAGTTTCTCATCTCCTATATGCAGGGCTATAACCTGGCAAAGAGCAGATATGGAAAATTCAATCGTTTAAAGTGGGTGCCAAAGCTTGTTTACCTGCTGGCCATTCTCATTTTTGTGGGCTTTCTGGAGTGGAACATCAAAGGAGCACTTCTTGCAATAATCACGGCGAATCTCATTACCCTGATTATATACCTGAGAACTTATGGCCTGGCAATTCCAGGTCTTAAGGCCAATGGTGTTCCAGTAAAGGTAATCAAATCTTTGATTGGATATGGTAGCTTATATGCCCTGGCTTTCCTGGTTACCAGACTGAATCACAAAATTGATATCCTGATCCTCAAACGAATGTGTGACATCGCCGAAGTTGGATACTATTCCCTGGGCGTGAATGTTGCGGAGATCCTCTGGCAGGTTCCTATTGCCGTCGGGGTGGTGCTAATGACAAGGTCAGCCAGACAAACCAATGAGAAGCTTGTAAGCGGTGAAGTATGTTCAAGTTTGCGTATTTCGCTTCTGCTTGTATTGCTAGGTGGAGTCATGCTATATTTGCTTGCTCCACAGCTTGTTTCCATGCTGTTTGGAGTGCGCTATTCGGCTTCGATTCCAATTATCCGCACCATCTTACCGGGAATCTTGTTCTTTGTGATATTAAAAATTCTGAACAGTCAATTTATAGGTACAGGAAAACCCCAGCTAACCATGATCGCTTTGATCCCTGCCCTGCTTATCAATATTATCCTTAACATACTTTTTATACCTTCATACAAAGGAATAGGTGCAGCAATGGCAACAAACATTAGCTATTTTAGTGCTAGTTTTGTATTGCTATTGGTCTATTCACGGACATTCAAAATAGGATTACTGGAGATTTTCAGGTACCGGAAAAGTGATTTCGCCTTTCTCCGAAAAATCCAATTAAAAAGATAACAGCTCATATGAACACCACGAAACAAGTATATATCGCAAGCAATGGTTGCAACAGGAGGCTTCTGGATGCCGATCGTGTAAAGCGCTATTTTCTCCTGAACGATTGGAAGATTACAGATTCTCCCAGGAATGCCGACTTTAATCTCTTTTTTGCCAGTGCGCTGAACCGTGTTCGCATCGATGAATCGTTTGATATAATAGAGAGACTAAGCAGATTTCCCGGCGAAACAATTGTACTTGGATGTATCATGGAGGTTGCTCCTACAGAGTTTCATGAAAAATGGAATGGGAAATTCCTTGCTGTAAAAGACATGAATAAGTTTGACTCATTTTTTCCCGGAATTAGAATAAAATACCGGGATGTTTCGCCAGGGAACACACCAGCCAAGCCAGGGAACATCTATAAAACTGTCAGTCCGGATGTGTTCATCAGGCAACGCTTGTCCCTGGCTTTAAATCCGGCTAAGGTCGGGGATAAACTCTATAGTTATCTGCACCGCAACCAGAGAGAGGACTATAACACTACTTTCATCTGGGTCAGCAATGGTTGTCCCAATAAATGCTCTTTTTGTGCGGAACGTAAAGTGATTGGAGATCTTCACAGCCGGCCCGTAACTGAAATAGTCAAGGAATATGGGAAAATGCTTGATGAGGGGCGACGGAACTTTGAGTTTATAGGTGATGATGTTGGATCTTACGGACTGGATATTAACAGCAGCTTCCCCGATCTAATTGAAGCACTTAACAGGAGAGATGCAGGGCACAGTGTCAATTGGGTAATCAAGCATCTTCATCCCAAGTTCATTATAAAGTACCAGGATGATATTATTAATATTGCCCGATCGGGGAAGGTAAAGGAGATCATCTGTTGTTTTCAAACAGGCAGCAACCGCTTGCTGGATTTAATGAACCGTCAGCATAGCATCGAAGAGGTGATCATAACCCTGAAACGGTTTCGGGAGGCCCTTCCTGAAATCAAACTGGCCACCAATATCATAGTGGGATTCCCAACAGAAACAGATGAGGAGTTTCTTCAAACGCTTGCTGTATTTGATGAAGTCTATTTTGACAGGGTGCATTTAATTAAGTATTATGATGCAGAGGGTTCCGATTCCCATGAAATACATCCAAAGATCTCGGATGAATCAATCGCCAGAAGAATTAAGAGTGCCAAAAAGTTTTTGAAACAAAGAGATATCTATTTTCAGACCAGAGATTAGTCCATGCACGTTCAGCCAGTCATCCTTCATGCACAGAATACCTATAACAATGGCTCATTTATGATGCTTATTAATCTTATCTGGTATTATGTGAAACATACACCTGTCCAGACCCGCATCACTTTTTGGATTGAACTGGATGGCACTGAGAATTACGATCGACTAATTACGGCCTTGCCCGATCAGCTCCTTTCGAATAGATTAGTGAAAATCAGACAGCTACCTCTCAAGATCACCTCCATCGACAACTCCTCCTTCATTCGGAAAGCGCTTCGTTTGCTGGCTAAATTTTATAGGCATTCAAACGATTTTGGCAAGCTTGGTATAGATTCGATCATTATTCTTGGGGGTGATGACCTTAGTGAATATTATAAGAAGTGGATGATTCTTTCAGACTTGTACAGAATCCACCGCTATTCCAAAAAGTTCCTGACCATTTTAGCAGGGCAAACCATTGGACCCTTTAAAGGCTTAAGAGAGAAAGTGGCTTCCAAATGTCTCTCAAAAATAGTTATCTACACTCGCGATGAGCTCACCGCTTTCTACTTAAAGGATCGCTTAAAGCTTCCTGGCCAGCAGATTCATGAATCGGCCGACTTGTGTTTCCCTGAATTACCTAACCAGGATAAGACAGCTGATATACTTGACTTCTATGGTCTCATTCCAAATGGGTACATCACCCTGGTGCCCGGTGGCTTTTATACGTTATATACAGGCGACCGGAAAGCTTATATAAATTCATGGGTTCACCTGATTAAAGACATTTTGGATGCACCCGGATATACTAAAAAGGAAGTTGTCCTGCTTCCACATGTGACCCGGCCAGAGGATGATCGCAAAATGATTATTGCCATTCACCAAGCACTCATTGAAGCAGGAGAGCCTTCGGAGCGCCTGTGTATGATCTGTGAGGAGCTGATGCCACAACAGCTTCGATCTATTCTGGGGAATGGCTACCTGACTATATCATCACGTATGCATGCTGCCCTCTCCACTTTTCAGATGAAAAAACCGGCAGTAGCATTGGGCTATTCCGTCAAATACGAAGGAGTAATCGGACGGTCGGTTCGATGTCCCCAGCTAGTTGTAAACTGCTCGTCAAACCTGCTTACTGATCCGGAGAGATTCTCACTTGAAGTATTGAGAAAAACCAGCTATATTGAGGAACACTATCAGCAACTTATCACTCATCTTGAACTGCGGATTCCCCAACTACAGGAATTGGCTGAGGATCAAATCAGGGAGATTTGTATGGCTGGAGAAGAATGATTATAAAAGATGAGTATATTCAACAAGCAGGGATTAGAGTCAAGTCTTGCCATTACTACCCAGGTTGGGTGCAGGAATCTTTGCAGCTATTGTCCCCAGAAATCCTTCATTCAGTCCTATAAGAAGCTGCAGGGCGATTCTTCCATGTCATTTGAAACCTTCTCTACTTGTATCAAGAGTGTTCCGCGAAACATATGTCTTTCATTCTCTGGTTTTTCAGAACCATGGCTCAATCCACATTGCACACGGATGGTTCTCCATGCCCACAAACAAAACTTTAAAATCAGGGTAAACACAACCCTTATCGGGATGCAAGCAGAAGATATCCATCTGTTGAAGCCGGTGCCTTTCATAAAATTTGTTGTTCATCTGCCAGACGATCAGTGCCTCACCCGAATCCGTGTGGATCAAGCATACCTGGATAATCTGCTTCTGCTCCTCAGGGAGAACCCGGAAAATCTCGTTTGGAAGTTTCATCGTTCCTCCTCAGATGCAAGTATCCATCCCCAGGTTCTTAAAGTCCTGAAGGAACATCGTGCTCAGCTTACCTATTTTGGTTTAAACAGTCGCGCAGGTAAGATAGATACAGGATCGAAGCCCCGGGTGGTAAATCATGGACGTGTACTGCGGGAGTGCCAGGATTTCCATCACAATATTTTATTGCCCAATGGCGATGTAACATTGTGCCATATGGACTGGTCCCTGAAACATATCCTGGGAAACCTGCTCACCGAGCAGTATTCCGCCATCCATACCGGAAAGGCCTATAAGAATCTACTTGAGGCCCTGAAAGTGCCGGAAGCTGATATCCTGTGCCGTGAATGTGAAAAAGACAATGTAAAAAGAGCCCTTCCCCAAGAACTCCTTCATCTGCTTAAGAAAAAAATCTCTGGCGAGAAGAACCTTTACTGATCTGATAGAGGTTTGATCTGTCTGGTTTTCAAATAGAAGCTAAGGTCCTTACACAGATAGTTCAATCTATACCTGATTTTCTTTGGATTGAGATAATAAATCCTCCTGATATTATGGTAGTTTATGGTGCCCTTGCACATTATGCAGGGTTCAAAGGATGTAATAAGCACAAGGCTATCCCTGTCAAGGCGCATGAAATCGGAATAATGCATGGATTGAAACAGATCTTCAATGGCATTGATCTCAGCATGCCCCATAGGCTCATTCATATTCTGAAAGGTATTGTATCCCGAAGCGATTATACTATCCTTGTAAATAATCAAGGCACCAATGGGGTGGTCTCCATTTTGAACTGCCATTTCCTCTAATGTCATCAGAGAATCAAAATATCTCTGCTTAATGGTGATGCCTGGCCTGATGCTGCTTAGCGTAATAGGAAACAGGACGAACAGCAGGCACAGAACAAGTGCTGCAGCAGGAATCACAAAGATCTTTTTCAAACGGTTCATTTCATCTTTATTAGAATGGCATAGGCCAATCGCATACTACGCCTCGATCTATAGAACAGTATCTTTAGATAAAATCTAAACTGACCCAGAAGGATCAAGGGATAAAAAATCAATTTGATAATTGCCCTTTTGAATAAATTTACACTGAATTTTGGGGGATATCCTATCTTTTCTGGGAAGTCTCCCCCCAGCACTTCACATCGAATGGCTTTCCGTAGAGGTAAATCATGCTCCCACTCCCCGATTTTAGAGAGATCAAATGGTGCCTGAAGACTTTTATGTAGTGTATTAAAACCCTCCTCCCTGAAATAGCTGCCCATTCCCTTATGATAGTTCAGAATTTCAGAATGGTATTCCAGGTCCAGGAAGGCACACAGGTTTTTCATCACTGATTCAGGATCTCTAACCAGCTCCTCAAAATGGACCCTGTAAAATCTGTCCGGATATTGCTTTTGTTTCTTGATCACAAACCTGTTGTAGAGACTCCAGCGCCCCATTGAATAGTAGATGTTTCCAGACTCCTTAATTAATTTTCCAGCTCGCTTGATAGATACAATGTTATCTCGATAGTCACGTACAAGATGGATGAATTTTGCCTTCGGAAATAGTTTGAGAAGTTGTGGAATAAAAAAAGTGTAGCGAGGATTTTTATCTCCAATGCTGAGGATCTTATTCTTGGGAAAACCGGTGTGTGTATTCAGGTAGATCAGTTTACACAACCTTTCAAAGGAGAGCTCAGGAGCATACCTTTCTATCTGTTCCTGAAGAAGGTCCAGGTGAAGGTTTGGGGGTTCAAAACCAGACTCCAGATCACGAATGGCCCTAGTAGCCATCTGTTGAGTCCATCTCCTGCTTGAAGGATATCTGTAATATAGAAATTGAACAAAACGAGACTCCAGCGGTATCATAACCCCTGGGTGCGCATCGAATAATGAACGTAAGAGTGTTGAACCGGACCTGCCGCGCCCTACAATGAAAAAGAGAGGCAACTCATCCAGCTCTTTGAGGCTTTTTAGTTTTCCTGGAATGTGTATTTGACGATTCACCTTCTAGTATCTAGGCTAAACATTGTGAAAAAACCAGATGGAAAAGTTTCTACTCGTAGAGGGCAGCGTAAACCTGGTCGACCATGTCCTGGAAAGTCTCCGGCTGATCGAAAATGGAGCGTTTCTTTATAAATCGCTCGGTGTGGTAAAAGAGCTTGGTTTTATCAAAACCCGTGTATTTTTCGATGGAGCTGTTAAAGTAAAGTTCACTGATATTTTTATCATACAGTTTCTTTACCGAATTCCCGATGCCAAAAAGCAGGTAGTACTTTGATATGGGCTTTGCAGGATTCTCATAATCACAGTAGATCTTTTCCATATAGCTTCCATTCTCATAGATCACTACCTCCCTGACAAAACCCTCATACGTGTAAAAGACCCACTCCCCATGTCTCTGACGTGTCTTTTTAAATCCCTGGAACTTAATCGTTCCGTCATTATAGAACTCCATTTCGGGTATATATAACTTGCCACTGGGAGCTTTTACTTTGCCATTCACCAGGACCCGCTCTTCAATACCAAAATAGCTCAGATATGGCATATCCCGGATCACCTCTTCAGGTTTAACACTATCTTCAATCTTTATATAATTGGCACCTGCGAACACTTCCTCTGCCTGCTCAATAAGCAGCTCCTGCTCATAGATGCCATCCTCATAGGCCTTCCTGTCTCTCAATTTTGATATAAGCATGCCCATATCCCTGTACTGGCTGCCACTCAAATCCGCCAGGCCCATGGAAGTAATAATCATCTCCTTTTCATTCCTGAAAAGAAAGGTATTGAGTTTATCATGGTAGAGGATCCTGAGATTCTTGAACTCTTTGAACCAACGTTGCCCCCTGGTCTGGTGCCGCTCCTTCCCAAATAAGAGCGTAATGCGAATATTGCGCTGATCGGCTTGCTGAAACCTCAGGATAATACTCTCATGAAGTTTCATATGCGGCGCACAAAAAACTATCTCATTGTTCGCCTCAGAAATCATACGGTCAATCTGGTACGATGTTCCAACAGGTGAAAGGAATTCAGCAGCCATAAAAAATTATCCAATAAAGTTTTGTCTACTACTTTCTAACGAAAGTAGAGAAAAAAAAGCCCCCCTTTTAAAGGAAATATCAACAGGTAAAAAAAAGCCCTGAAAGGATCAGGGCCGGAAGAACAGAAGTGTGACTCCAGGAGGACTCGAACCCCCACCATGGGAACCGGAATCCCACGTTCTA
>JAOZQY010000021.1:0-4842 GCA_029931975.1 Bacteroidales bacterium
TTCCGGGAATTGGACTGCTCTGCGTCCTGCCCATAGGTGTTTTCGGAAATCGCACTATGATGCCATCATTTGCATACGATCATTTGATGCAATCACCACCCGTTTTCGCAAAAAGGGTAGGCCCGGGTATGAAAATTAGATGGGAATCAGGGCGGCTGGGCTATCAGGGCGGCTGGGCTATCAGGGCGGCCAGGGCGGCCAGCTATTTATTTGACCGCTCTTTCTTCCCCTGCTCCTTCTCCTCTATCACCACAAACACGTCCTCATTATCCTTCTTCATAAGAAATTGTTCGCGAGCGTATTTCTCCAGGTTCTCTTTGTTGGTGGTAAGTTCGCTCAGGCTGGTCGAATCCTTCAGAATCTGTTCCTGGTAGTATTCCCTGTCGTCTTCCAGCTGTCTGATCTCCAAACCCATGCGTATACGGTCTACCATATTATTCTGGTCAAAGAAAAGCATCCAGATGATGAATATGGATATGGCCAGAACATACTTATTCTTTAAATAGGGCCATATCTTCTCGAAGAAACGTTTCATGCTTTAAAATTATGCAAAAAAAGTTCTGCCTGTCACAGCATTGCATAAGACTTTCAACAATCAATGATAATTCCGTGTAAAACAAAGGAGTTTTATAAAACCTGGAAATGTAGGTCTTATAAGCATCATTACGCCTTTACACCTACTTTTCTTGTTATTCTGCGATGAGCGGCGAGTAGTAAATAACTTAAGGCTAATATAGTTTTTCTTAGCCTGAATATGTTTACCCTACTCCGCTTCCATAAATGGATACCTGTAGTCTTTTGGTGGTACAAAGGTCTCCTTGATGGTCCTTGGCGATACCCACCTCAGGAGGTTGATCATCGATCCGGCCTTGTCGTTGGTACCCGATCCGCGGGCCCCTCCGAAGGGTTGCTGTCCCACTACGGCACCGGTGGGCTTGTCGTTGATGTAGAAGTTACCGGCACAATCGGACAATTTCTCAGTAAGAAACTCAATGGCGTACCTGTCCTGCGAGTAGATGGCTCCGGTCAGGGCATACATGGAAGTCTTATTCAGCACCTCAAGCGTTTCGGCCACCTTATCGTCTTCATATACATAGATGGTAAGAACGGGACCGAAGAGCTCTTCCTGCATGGTGACATACCGGGGATCGGAAGCAAGGATCACGGTGGGCTCAATGAAGTACCCTACCGACTTGTCATATCCTCCTCCGATGATCACCTCTGCATCTTTATCCTCCCTGGCCCTGTCGATATAACTGGCCAGCTTGTCGAAGGTGGTCTCGTCGATGACAGCGTTGAAGAAGTTGCGGAAGTCCTCAGGGGAACCCATTTTGATTCCCTTCACCATGTTCTCCATCTGTTTGCGAACATCCGGCCACATGCTGGTGGGAATATAGGCCCTGGAGGCTGCTGAGCATTTCTGCCCCTGGTACTCAAATGCACCCCTGACAAGGGCCACAACCACCGCATCAACATCGGCCGATGGGTGGGCAAAGACAAAATCTTTTCCACCGGTTTCGCCTACAATGCGGGGATAGGATTTATAGGTTTCAATATTGCCCCCAATGGTCTTCCACATGTGCTGGAACACTCCGGTTGATCCGGTAAAGTGAATTCCGGCAAAATCGGGGTGTGCGAAGATCTCGTTTCCGGCAACCGGTCCGGATACAAACATCAGGTTGATCACACCGGCAGGAACACCGGCCTCAATAAAGACTTCCATCAGCACCTTGGCCGAATAAACCTGGGTGTTGGAGCATTTCCATACCACGGTGTTCCCCATTATGGCGGGAGCGGTGGGCAGGTTACCTGCAATGGATGTAAAGTTGAAGGGGGTAAGGGCAAATACAAATCCTTCCAGGGGGCGCTGCTCCAGGCGATTCCAGACTCCATCGGACGAGTTGGGCTGCTGGGCATAAATTTCGGTCATGTACTGGACGTTGAAACGAAGGAAATCTATGATCTCGCAGGCACTGTCGATTTCAGCCTGGTAGGCATTCTTGGACTGTCCAAGCATGGTAGCTGCATTGATGGTGTCGCGGTAGGGTCCGGCGATCAGGTCGGCTGCCTTCAGAAAGATAGAAGCGCGGTGTTCCCAGGCCATAGCGGCCCACTTCTCCTTTGCCTCCATGGCAGCTGCTATGGCCATCTGTACATGGCTGGCATCGCCCTTATGATAGTAACCCAGCAGATGCTTGATATCGTGCGGCGGGTGGATCTCGGTCCTGTTCTCGGTCCGGATCTCTTTGCCACCAATTATCATGGGGATATCCATCACCTGTGAACGGAGGCGTTCAATCTCTTTCTTCAAGGAAGCGCGTTCGGGCGAACCCGGGGCATAATTGTGTGCCGGCTCATTTTTGGCAACCGGAACCCTGTAAATACCTTTTGGCATAACTCTAAATTTTAAGCCTTATATATTTGTTTTGTAGTCTTAAATATCGGCGGCAAAGATACTTTCTTCCGCAACCTTCTGCTATATATTATACAGCAGAACAGAAAACAAGAACGAGCTTTAAAGCCTTAAAAACAGTGGGTTTTATCATGTTTAACCTAAAATATGCAATTCGGAAAATGTTGCACAACACATTAGAGAAAAATGAGGAGTAAAAAAAGCCTGAATTCGCAAATTTTAGGGAATGATTTTGAACGTGAACAAAAACATGTGGCTATTGTTATCCATATCGAGTCTAATTAATAAGATGTTTTACCATTAAAACCCATATAAAATGTCATTTCAATTACCAGATTTAGCTTACGATTATAATGCACTGGAACCCCATATCGATGCCAGAACCATGGAGATCCATCATTCGAAGCATCATGCAGCCTATACCGCCAACTTTAACAAAGCGGTGGAAGGCACTCCTCTGGAAGGCAAATCGGCCGAAGAGATCTTTGCCGGGATATCTGCCCACCCTGCTGCTGTACGCAACAATGGTGGCGGTTTCTTTAACCACAATATTTTCTGGTCGGTGATCGGCCCCAACGGTGGAGGAAAACCCACAGGAGACTTGCTGGAGGCTATAAATAGTGCCTTTGGATCCTTTGACGAATTCAAATCCCAATTCAGTGCAGCTGCTGCCACCCGTTTTGGCTCAGGCTGGGCATGGTTGGTAAAGCAGGCCGACGGATCGCTGGTGGTCAGCTCTTCGCCCAACCAGGACAATCCACTGATGGATATTTCAGACCTAAAGGGAACTCCCCTGCTCACCATCGATGTATGGGAGCACGCTTACTACCTGAACTACCAGAACCGCAGACCCGATTATATTCAGGCTTTCTGGAACGTAGTCAACTGGGAAGAGGTTGCCAGGCGCTTCAAATAAAATTATTACAATTAGTTAGGTGTTTGTTATTCAAACATTCATATGTTTGTTTTTCTATCTTTATTCGATTACCTTTGAATAAAATAGGATGTCATGAGCAAACAATCAAGCCCATATCAATTGGGAAAGAAGCTGAAAACAATTCGAACGAAACATGGCTTCTCTCAGGAAGATATTGCAAGAATACTGGATATTTCCAGGTCATCAGTGGTGCAAATCGAGAAAGGAAACCGTCAGATATCCGCCATTGAATTGGGTATGCTTTCCGAGGCCCTTGGATTCTCTGTAGATAGATTCCTTTCAACAAAGTATGAAAGCTCCAGCTTGATGAATATTGTTGAAGAACCTGATGTTGAAACAGACTTGAAACTTGAAAGAGATGCTGTGCCAAAACTGAGGAAAACAAAACTGGAAACAGTAATTCTTTATATCACTGGGAAATGCGGTGCGCTGCCGAGAATGGATGTCAATCTGCTTATAAGTCTGCTCTATCTTTGTGATTTTAATCACTATGAGCTTCATGAAGAACAGCTTACTGGTCTAAGCTACACGAAGGAAGCATTTGGACCCTCCCCTGCAAACATCACAGAGATTCTATCCAAGTTGGAAGAAGATAGCAAATTACAAAGGTTCAAAAGCCACTACAATGGCATCCCACTTATCAAGTACCTTCCCGCGTTAGAGGCCGATTTGTTGAAATTGAGCGCTGCTGAGAAAGAGGTAATTGACCAGGTTCTTGAAAAATTCTCACACTGGCCGGCCAGGGCACTAAATGCTTATTCACGGGAGGAAATCCCTTATAAAGCAACAAAACAGGGAAAGGTGATCAACTATGAGCTTGCTTTCTACAGGAAACCTCCACATTCTGTCAGAATTTATGATGAAGACTGGAGTGAGTCAAATCGGGCCTGAGGCTCGCATTTTGAAGTATTTCAGATAATTGGGGAACCCTTCCCAAGATTATGTGCCAGTCTTTCGAAGTTCCCTTTTTTCAAAGAGCACAAAATTCACCAGCTTCAGATATTCCATAAGAACGTTCTGAATATCGTCCCTGCTCCTCCACCACTTTTCGGCATTAAATTTTGTGTAGCTGTTCACACTGCAATAAAGAACAGGCGGCTCCTCCATGGGTGAAAATGCAGCTTTGAAGATTTTGCTTGCCCGGCGGGTGTGATCAGAGGAAGAGACCAGCAAAAGCGTATCAATGCCAGCCTGAGTACGTAGAAAATTCCTCACTATTTGAGCTTCCATGCGCGTGGAGGTGGCATCACCTGGTATAATCATAATGCTATCGGCCGGAATTCCCAGGCTTATGAGGGACGTACGGGCCTGGGTGCTGTTGCTTATTAGCTGAACACCACGTTCTTCCAGAGCCTTGTCGGCTCCCATTCCTGCCTCAACAATCCACACCCTACCTGCCACTCCTTCATTGTAAAGGTCTGCGGTCTGCAGTACCCTGTCGGCAATGCTGCCCATCAGCATCACCATCACATCGGCATGCTTCGGATCGTCG
>JAOZQY010000021.1:4942-6649 GCA_029931975.1 Bacteroidales bacterium
TCGGCATGCTTCGGATCGTCGACATGATCCTGATCATCGGCATGCTTCGGATCGTCGGCTTTCACCAAACGGCTCCCGGCCTTTCTGCAGCCACCAACGGCCAGAATCAGGATCACCAACACTATACCCAGCTTGTATATCCAGGGTTTCATGGCATGATAGTATATTTGGCTGCTTTTATGAGTGCTTTTATGAGTGCTTTTATGAGTGCTTTTATGAGTGCTTATATGGCTGCGGCCTCCACCTCTTTAAATACACGGGTGAGGTTGCCGCCCCATATCTTTTTAATCTCTGGCGCGGTATAGCCTCTGCGTACCAGCTCCAGGGTGATGTTGCCCATCTGGCTCACATCAAAACAGTCCTCCAGGGCGCCTCCCCCGTCAAAATCGGTGCCGATGCCCACATGGTCAATGCCAATAAGCTCCACCATATGATCGATATGATCCACGGCGTCGCTCACCGTGGCCAGCTCCATTGGGAAATCATTGTCCACCGCGTACCAGTCCACAATGAAGGCCTCTCTTCCGGCCTCATCCAGACTGTAATAATCTCCGTGCTTTGTACGAACTGCAGCCCGTGCCGAGTCACGCTGCGGGTTTGGAACAGGCGCTTTTACGTAAGCGCTTAAAATGCACATTTGGATCACCCCGCCATTCTCTTTCAGCTTCAGCAGCATTTCATCGCTCAGGTTTCGTGGATTGTCGCACAGGGCCCGGGAGCAGGAATGTGAAGCGATAATGGGGGTACGGCTCTGCTCAATCACATCGTTAAAACTGTTGTCGGAAGCATGTGATACATCAATCAGCATCCCCAGATCGTTCATGCGAGCCACCACTTCTTCCCCGAGAGGCGAGAGTCCATCATGCTCCAGGCTGTCGGTGGAAGAGTCGCAAATATCATTGTTGCGGGTATGCACCAGGGTCACGTAACGGATCCCCTTTTCGTAATAGCTATCGAGCAGTGCCGGATCCCTGCCTATGGGGTATCCATTCTCCATGCCTATGTAGATGGCATGCTTTCCCTTTTTGGCTATCCTGACCAGGTCGTCTGCCTTGGTGGCAATTTCCAGTTCGTCTGAATATTTGTCGACCGTGTTGTAAATTTCCCCGATGATCTCCAGGGCCTCTTCCTTTGCCTTCTGGTTGCCTTCAGGTGTGCGCTCGCCCTGTCCGATAAAGACGGCAAACCAGACCCCATCCATGCCTCCCTCGTTCATCCTTGGCAGGTCGATCTTACTGCGGGTCTCACGCGGATCGTTTCGCACCCCAAAATCAAATCCCATACGATTCAATCGCATCGGAGTGTCGGTATGGCTGTCTACCGTATAGGCTGCCGCATGAATACGGGCCGCCTTTTTCTCAAGTTTGGTTTCAGAGTCGGCACAGCCTGTCAGTACCAGGACCGCTGCCAGCAGGATTGTCACTATTCGCATGCTTAATACGGAATTATAATGAAGAGGCAAATAAGCCAAAAAAGCGGATAAATCAAAGTTAAATGAAGGGAGATCCGGGCTGGAGACATTCCTGTTTCGGGAAATGGCACATGATGCAATCATTTGCATACGATCAAATGATTGCTTCACCATGCAAACCTGGAAAACATAGCCCAGGGATGCTCCTTGAAACGGAAAAATTTGGGGGCAGACCTGGGGATCTGCGTTGCTCAGTCGCGGGCCTCAGCCGGAGCGACTCAGCCGGAGCGACTCAG
>JAOZQY010000021.1:6749-10451 GCA_029931975.1 Bacteroidales bacterium
TCTGCGTTGCTCAGTCGCGGGCCTCAGCCGGAGCGACTCAGCCGGAGCGACTCAGTCGGAGCGCTCGAGCTTACCAATCAAAAAACGTTCCAGGATGGAATCGTCGTTGATCTCCTTGGAAAGAGAGGCAATGGTTTCCATGGGCACATCATAGAGATCCAGCACCAGCAAGCCGTCCAGGGCATCGTTAAACTTGGGGTCGAGGTTGAAGCCGATGATGCGCCCGTTGAGTTTCAGGTAGCGCTTCAGCAGGATGGGCATGGTGTAGTCGTTGGGCTCCACCTCCTTGATAAAACGGTCGAATTTATTCAGATCGGCGGCGTTCTCCAGGATGATCTCCTCATCCACATTGAATCCGGGTACATTATAACGGGTGCGGGGCCTCACATAGCGGGCCAGTTTCTTATCAAAGTTATGCTCCCTGATATACTTCATGATGAGTCCCCTGGAAAACTGTGAGAAATTGTTGCTGATGCTCACCGGTCCGATGAGGTAGCGGTATTCGTTGTGTTTCAACAGGAAATAGAGTATTCCTTTCCAGAGCAGGAAGAGGGGCATGGGTCTGCGCTGGTACTCCTTAACAATAAACGAGCGTCCCAGTTCCAGCGACTGCTGCAGGGTGGGATGGAAACGGCGGTTCATCCGGAAGAGGCTATGCAGGTAGAAGCCTTTGACCCCATATCGCCGGAGGATCTCCTCCCCTTTTCCCACCCGGTAGGCTCCCACGATTCGTTTTTCCTGGTTGTCCCAGACAAACAACTGATTGTAGTAAAGGTCGTACTCATCCAGGTCCATACTGTGATTCGTTCCCTCGCCCACTTCGCGAAAAGTAATCTCCCGGAGTCTGCCCAGTTCGGACATGATTTGCGGGATCTCAATGCTGGGCGTGCAGAACACATCAAACTGCTCACTGGAGAAGAGGGAATATTCCTCACGGATATGTTCAATCTCATCCAGAATCAGTCCGGGTGCCACCGGATCGGCAATGGGTTCAGGCTTCTTGCTCCGGTTAATGCGGGGCCTGAAAAACTTCTTCACTTCCAGGACTGAGCCAAGTGCATAGGTCTTGGCACGCAGGTAGCGCCCATAGGTAGAGATATCTGTAAAGCTATCCTGTTCTTTAACGCTCACCGGATTTCCGATACGAATTCGGATCTTTTTATGCTTCTTATTAAACACTTCGGCCGGAAGGCGTACGGTTCGCAGGGACGGATGGATAAGTCCCAGGATATGAAAAAGGGTGGAATTGGAACCCTGGAAGTACACCGGTACCACCGGTACCTTGGCTTTCTTAATCATCTTCATGGCCGGGTATTGCCATTCCCGGTCGCTGATGCCGTAGTTATCCTCGTTGTAGCTCGACACCTCTCCGGCGGGGAACATTCCCAACACGCCCCCTTTCTGCAACTGCTCCAGGGCCATTTTCACTCCGCCAATACTTGAAGCGGCACCCTTCCTGCGTTCAAAGGGATTCACCGGAAGCATATAGTCCGATACCGGCTCAATCTTATTGAGGACAAAATTGGACATCACCTTGATATCGGGACGAACGCGCGACAGGATCTTCACCAGCAGCATCCCGTCGATGCCTCCAAAGGGGTGGTTGGAGACCGTAATAAAGGCCCCCTCTTTGGGAATCTTGGCAAGCTCATCCTCGCTTAATTCATACTCCAGGCTGAGCTTTTCGATAAGCGCATCGATAAAGTCCATGCCCCGATGGTGACTGATCTCTTCGTAGAGTTTATTCAGCTTATTGATGCGCAGTACGGTCATAAGCACCTTGGCAGCACTGCCGCCCCCTCTGCCTCTTTTTAGACGTGCGGCTTTTATAAATTCGTCTGTTTCGACCAGTTTCACAGCTACAAAGATAGTGAAACTCTGGTTTAGGGACATACACATATTTCTTATCTTTACCCTTTATTGTAACTGGCAAACTCGATTGTTTGTGCACCCTATCGAATTTAAACTGTAGATGAAACGTACCTACATGCTCCTGCTGGCCATGTTATCGGCCCTTCTTTTATCCATCCCATTCTTCCAGTGGGGTACCGGGCTGTTCCTGATGGTGGCCTTTGTACCGCTGCTCTTTGTGGAGGATGAGATCGCGAAACGTAAGGCAGCCAAGGCGGGTAAGGCAACCAAGGCGGGTAAGGCAGAGCGAAAGAAGAATCGTAGCGCATCGATGATCTGGTATGCCCTGCTCACTTTTGCGGTGTTTGTGCTTTTGACCACCTGGTGGATTTACTGGGCCACCCCCTTAGGACCCCTGGCCTCGGTGATCGTCAATGGCGGATACATGACCCTCACCTTCCTGGTGTTCCACCATGTACGGCGCAGACTGGGCGACCGGCTGGGCTATGCCTCTTTTGTGATCTTCTGGCTGGCTTTTGAATTCCTGTACTTACGTGCCCAGATCAATTTCCCCTGGATATTGCTGGGAAACGGTTTTGCCAATGATGTGATGCTGATCCAGTGGTACGAATGGACAGGTGTACTGGGGGGATCGCTCTGGGTACTGGTGCTGAACATCCTTATTTTTAAGCTGGTAAAGGGATGGCTGGCAGAGCGCTCCTTTGCGGCCAACAAAAGCCGGATCGGCTGGGTGGTCGGGATTCTTGCGATTCCCATGCTCTTCTCCATAGTCCGTTTCCTCACCTACGAGGAAAAGGAGGATCCCTACGAGATGGTGGTGCTGCAACCCAACATCGATCCCTTTAAAAAATTTGGCGTAATCTCCCAGTCTGAACAAACCGCATACCTGCTGCACCTGGCCGATTCGCTGGTGACGCCGGAAACTGACTATATCATCGGGCCCGAGACCTTTATCAACAACAACCTCTGGTTATCCCTGATCCAGGAACATCCGGACATTCTGAAAATGCGGGAGTTCCTGTCGAATTTCCCCAATGCCAAGCTGGTGATTGGAGCCTCCACCCGTAAGTTGTACAAGGATCCATCCAAGTTTACTTCCAGCAGTCGGAAATACCGTGATACGACCTTTCGCTATGACTATTTCAACACTGCGATCCAGCTGGATTCCACGGAAAAGATCCCGATTTACCACAAATCCATGCTGGTGACCGGGGTCGAAAAGATGCCCCACAAGGAATTGCTAAGCTTCCTGGAAAATCTGGTTGTGGAGCTCGGGGGGACCATGCGTGGGAATGGGACCCAGGAGTTCCGGGATGCATTTGCTTCCCCGCAGGACGGCACCCGGGTGGGTCCGGTGATCTGCTGGGAATCGGTCTTTGGCGAATATGTAAGCGATTATGTGGGTGAGGCAGGGGCCAACTTTCTATTCATCCTAACCAACGATGGCTGGTGGAAGAACACCCCCGGGCACCGGCAGCACAACAGCTTTGCCCGCCTGAGGGCCATTGAAACCCGCCGCAGTATAGCCCGTAGTGCCAACACCGGTATCAGCTCTCTCATCGATCAGCGGGGCGTGGAACTGGCACACATCGGATGGTGGAAGCGATCGGGACTACGGGGCACCCTTAACAAAAATGACAAGATCACCTTCTATGTGAAGCATGGCGACTTCCTGGGACGCATCGCGGTGCTGCTGACGGTGATCCTGCTGCTCTACAGCTTTGTGTTCCGGTACATCAAGGAAAAGACCTGAAAGGAAAAGACCTGAAAGAAACAGCTCTGAATAAAGCCGGGTTTTTCCGGACCTGTCAACAGACTACTCGGCCCATG
>JAOZQY010000021.1:10551-15023 GCA_029931975.1 Bacteroidales bacterium
GACTACTCGGCCCATGACCCCGGGCTATTTGACCTAGGGAGTACTTTTTAGTATATTTATGCTAATCCCCTGCATACCGTTAAGCTTTGAATATGTAAAGTCCCTTCATGATGAAACAGCTTTTCTTCCCGGTTTTCTTCTCTTTCCTCCTGCATTTTTCCATGTCGTGCCTTGCCCAGACTCCGGTTATGACCTCCTGGGTTTCTGATACCGCAAGCGAAACAGAGGTCCGGTTCAGAATGCACGACCGGTCCATTAACAACGGCTATGCCCTGTGTGAGGTCAGTTTCGATATGTCGGCTGCCCGCTGCGCTTTGACCAGTGAAGTAAGCATTACCATCTATGAAAATGACGGGACAAGCGCCAATGGCACCCAGCGCTATTCGACCACCTTCGATCCGGGACCAGGCACTATAGGAGTTTCAACAAGCGAAATGACCCGGATCCAGATTGTTTCCACCGAAGCCACCGAGCCGCTCTATGCCAGGGTAAATGTTGCGGGCGTTCTCCCGGCCGATGATTTCGAGCTTTTCACCCCGGATTGTATCACAACTATTGTTACCAGCGATTCCTACGATCCCAATGACGACTATACATCAGCCGACACCATAGCGAGCGGAGTTACCCATGAAGGTCTTGTGGTGAACAATGATGCAGATTATTATGAGCTCACTTTGACGGAAATGAACCGCCATCTGATTGTTTCCATGGACTACCTCAACGATTACCGCACCACCACTGCCAACCTGGACCTGGATCTTTTTCTGATAAGTAGCACCGGGACCACACTCCTGTCCAGTACCAGCAGTGCCTCCTCAACTTCTGCTCCTATTACAGAAAGCATGAATGAAATCCTGGACCCCGGGACCTATTATATCTGTGTTCGCCCCAAATCGGTGGAACCTAACAGGAACTTCTACGAGCTCACCTGGAATACCTATGCCTCTCCCACTTACCAGATCTCGGGGATCGTCAGGGATGAACTGTCCAACGATATCAGCGGGGTTATAATGAATGGCCTGCCGGGAAATCCTCTTACCAATGAGGATGGATATTACGGCATGGATGTTGAGCATGGCTGGAGCGGGACAGTCACACCAGGCCTGGCTGGCTACACTTTCGATCCGGTTTCCATAAGCTATACCGATGTGGAAGAAGCGCATCTCAGCGATGCGTATACTGCCTATCTGACCAATCCCACCATTTCGGGAAGAATTACCGATGGTGAGGGAGCCGGTGAGGAAGGAGTTACGCTGAGCGGATTCCCTGAGACAGTGATCAGCGATGCTGATGGCTATTACTCCGGAACTGTTAGCTATAACTGGACCGGAACCATTACCCCCATTGCAGAAGGACTTGTCTTTTCTCCGGAAACCAGGGTGTACTCCCCCGTCCAGGTCAATCTCACAGACCAGGATTATCTATCGGATGTTGGCACAGTTACCATATCCGGTACAGTCACCATGGAAGGAAACAGTAATCCCCTGGTGGGAGTAAGCATGGCCGGGTCTCCGGGTCCGGCCCTTACGGACAGCGAAGGGGCCTATTCCTTTGATGTGCTATATGGTTCGTCTTTCACCCTGAGTCCGGAATTAGAAGGCTATAGCTTTGATCCGGCCAACTATGTATTTACAAATATTACTTCTCACTCTGCGGTCTTTTTTACCGCCACCCTCAATACCTATACTATCTCCGGGACCGTGGAAACCGCCGGCGGAAGCGCCCTTAGCGGGGTAAGTATGAATGGACTGCCGGGAGATCCCTCCACCAATATGGAGGGTTACTATATGGCCAATGTGGCATATGGCGAAAACCTCACCGTAACACCTGATCTGTATGGATATTCTTTCACACCTTCTTCTACAGATTACACGCCTGTGGTTGATGATGTAACGACCGATTATACCGGAACTCAGGATCTTTATCTGACGCTCTCACCAAGTATCCTCTACCTGGGTCAGGAGGCCGGGAGCAATGCCGTAGTTGACATCGTCGCCAATGTGGATTGGACGGCATCATGCCCTGCCTCCTGGATTACTCTCGCTCCGGAGTTGGGGACTGGCGATGGTGCAATCACCATCACTGCTAACAAGGAAAACATCAGCACAGCAAGCAGATCGGCAATGCTTACTGTGACGGACGGTAGTATCATTGTAAGCGTTGATCTAACCCAGTCCGGATCAGGCCCCTTCCTGGAGACTTCCCAGAGTCTGCTTAACCTGGCATCCACAACAGGTGCTTCCGGGTCTGTGGATATTGTTTCCAATATTGCCTGGAGTGTGAGTGAGGCTGTGGATTGGCTCTCGGTGACTCCCCTGAGTGGGTCCAATGACGGGAGCATCACCATTTCCACAGATCTGGAAAATGGAAGCATTGACAGCAGATCTGCAACAGTCACTGTTTTGGGTGAAAATATCGCTCATCTCATTAATGTCACCCAGTCGGGTAGTGAATCCCGCCTGGAGGTAAATCCACAAACAGTTGCCATTAATTCAGAGGCCGGCAGCTATATCAATGTCAACATCACTTCCAATGTTGACTGGAATGCAGGTGTAAACATGTGGTGGCTTGTGGTATCACCTTCATTTGGCTCCGGGGATGGGGTGGTCACCCTTCTGGCTGATCAGGCAAACCCTGATACCACCAAGCGGATCGCGATTGTAACGATTGCAGGCGATACCATGGTCAGACAAATCGTGCTTGCCCAGGCCGGCGCAGCGCCCGAACCCACAGGAATGAGCAATCCCCACGAAGAGCTCAGCCTGAAGGTATATCCCAATCCGCCTGCGGCGGACCGGGTCTTCGTGAAGACCAATATATTACTGGACTCCGAAGTCCTTCTGAAGCTCATGGATATCACCGGCAAGGTCCTTTACGAAGCACAGCTGCCCTACCTGCTTCCCGGCGAGCCGGTGGAACTGGATCTTACAGGCTATGCCAGGGGACCATACCTGGTACTAATACGCAGTAATAGCATTAAAAAGGTATTCAAAATCATGAAATACAAGGGGAAATGACAATCCTCTGTTTTCATTTTATATTTAGCACATGCAAAACTTTACTACAATTCAAGCTTCGGAGATCACCGATAATGTTTTTAAACTACTGGACAAGGACTGGATGCTGATTACCGCCGGCCGCCTGGACCATTACAATACCATGACAGCCAGCTGGGGACATATGGGCATTATGTGGAATCTGCCCGTGGCCATGGCCTGGATTCGTCCGCAACGCTACACCTTCGAATTTGCAGAGCAATACAGCGACTTCACCCTGAACTTCTTTACCGAGGAGCACCGCAAGGCGCTCCAATTTTGCGGTTCCCGTTCGGGGCGTGATCATGACAAGGCGGCCGAGACGGGACTCACCCCGCAGGCCACTGAAGCCGGAAATGTGTTCTTCCGGGAGGCCCGCCTGGTGATGGAGTGCCGCAAGATTTACTCAGACGATCTGAAGAAGGAGAACTTCATTCTTCCCGAGGTGGCCCTGAAACACTATGCCAAAGGTGATTTCCACCGTTTCTATATGGGGGAGATTACCGGGGTTCTTCAAAGTAAAAGGTCCTGAGCCAATATTCAAAAAGCGGATTTACAAAAAGCGGCTCTTTCTCAAAGAAATCGATGATCTCCTTGGACTCAAGGGCTGACTTGATGGTACTCAAATTACCCGGTGAACCCAACTGGTATTTTCGGATTACTTCTGCTGAACTCATTTGCTGCTCATTGTTTAACAAGGCCTCCAGGTATCGAAGTTGAAGGCTTGTCAGAAGCTCAACTTCTCTCCTGAAAAATATTTCGTTGTTGAGCATCAATTCATCCACACTTTGATCGAATTTCTCATTTGAGGCCTCCTGTTCTGTATATCTCCACAGATAGTGGGCCAATTGTTGAATATGGTATGGATGATTGGAGGTCACCTGAATAATGCGCGCTATAAGATCCTTGGAAATCATTTTCCCAGTGGACTTGAATTGCTTTTTGATGTACCTATTCCAATGTTCCTTATCTATCTTTTGAAGAAAAATCAGATCGCCGAAACCGTAAAAAGGCTGTGACTGGGATGTAAACAGCCTGGTTATTATGTGTCTTTTAGAACCAAAGAGACAATAACTACAGTGGCTTTGCTCCTGCCAGTGAGACCGAAGCCTCTGCTGCAGGAAGAGACTCTGGCTGAATTCATTCAGCTGCGCTCACCCACTCCTGCCACCTGCTTGAACTGGCTTTCAGCACTGCCTGGGCAAAAGTCTCATAAAAGTGCTCTTCATTCTGAACCCTGAAAAGATCCAGATAGCATATCCTTACCTCTTTATGGTTTTTTGCTACCTGGGATGCTGCTTTTGATACCAGGGAGGACTTCCCCCACCTTCTTGGTGAGATGATCATTGTATTGATACCCGAGCTAAAATTATCAGAAAGATGCTTCAACTCCTTGGTTCGGTTTACAAAGGAGGAGTCTCTGGCAATTTGGCCAAA
>JAOZQY010000021.1:15123-19832 GCA_029931975.1 Bacteroidales bacterium
AATGTATTTTTACATAATGCAATTGTACATTAATATGTAATAAACGGGTAAAGTGGGAGATTGCCCGGGTCCGTTCTGGTTAGCTATTCATACTAATTGTATTCACCGGATTCGATCTTGCTGCAGCACTGGTCTGCCAGCTAACGGCCAGCATGGCAATGCAGGCCACAATGATTCCCGGCAGGACAAATATCCACCAGGGCAGGGTCGTTTGATAGGCGAAGTTGACCAGCCATTTTTGCAGGGCCCACAGGGTGATTGGACAGGCCACGATAAAAGCCACACCGATCCATTTCAGGAATCCCAGGTTTAGCATGATGATGATTTGCCGGATTCCGGCTCCATGGATTTTTCTCAAGCCGATCTCTTTGCTGCGTCGCCTGGTAATAAACAGTGCCAGCCCGTATAGTCCGGTCAGCGCAATCAGGATAGCCAGGAGGCTGAAGAGTCTAACAATTTTTGACAAATTCCCGGAAGCGCTGTACGCTTCATTCAGCTTATCTTCCAGCAAAAAATATTCGAAGGTCGTTCCATGAAAATGTGTATCCATCATATGATCTATGGCCTGAAGAACTCCGGCGGACTGACCCTCCGCAAAACGGATCATTAACCAACGGTTGTAGGTGGTTTCCTGATCGCGCATGGCGTAGGCAAAGTTCCCGATTCTGTCGTGCAAGGAGCTGTAATGGAAATCTTCCATGACCCCGGCAATGATAAAGGCTGTCCCTGAATTATCAGGATCAGGATCCGTATCGTCCTCCCCTGAACTAAAATTACTTACTGCAATTTCGTCCGGTGAAAAGTCCTGTAACAAATGCCTGTAAAAAGTCTCGTTAATGACCCAACCTTCCAGGGGACCCTCCGGAGAACTGAATCGTTCCAGTAGCGCTATGTCAAGGACCTCAAGAGATCCGGGATCCACCATGCGTAATGAGAAGGGGTAGTTCTTTTCGCCCACGCCAAAATCCATACTCATAAAAACATCGCCTGGATGCTGGTGCACCGTGGAGGCTCCGATGACGCCTGCCTGTTTCTCCATCTCTTCCACAAGCAGGGAGCCCCTGGGCTTATCGGCGGGTATTCGCACCACAAAGATGTTATTCTCCGAATATCCAAGATCTTTCTGATCCAGGTAGCTGATCTGTCTGCCAATCATTAAGGAAAAACCCAGTAAAATAATTACGATGGCAAACTGGATGACCGTTAACCAGCCAAATACCCTGAAATTCTTTCTGCCGGGGAAATGCATTCCCAGGGTGGCGATGATAATCACGGGGATTCCAATGGCGGGTCCTACCAGCAGCAGCTGTGAGCCCATGGTCGGCAAGGAGCGATGGGATCCGAAAAGAGACTGAAGAAATTCTTCTGTTAAGGAGATGAGGATCCAGGCGATGAAGAGACTCACCCCCACAAGCAGGGTGTTTCTCCATAGGGCCAGGCGGAACAGATCTCGTTTTGTTGCACCCAGGGTGCGCATGATGCCGGTGGCCTTGCTTTGCTGATGTGAGTGAACAATCACCGCAGAGGTGAAATTCAGGGTCGTCAGAATCATGATCATAAGACCTATACTTAACAATATGTATATCATCGACTTACGTATAACAGGCCTGATTTCCCTGTTGATATCCGTCGTGAAGTGAATGTCCCTCACCCCCTGTAATTTTGAGTTGAAAGCGTCCACGGGAGGACCATGCGCACCCTCAAGAAAGGGAAGCGCAAGACCTGGTAAGGCAGCTTCCAGCTGGGTGGTCGGGACGCCCTTGAACAGGCGGACATAGACATGGAGTCCATATAAAATATTCTCCTTCAGACGATTTATTTCTCCGGAGAAATGGCCCATCTGGGAGCATATCATGGTAAAGCCGAAATGGCTATTCTCCGGCAGGGATTTGACCACACCAGCGATAACAAGTGGCACGATGCTATCGGCCCGGTCCCCCTGGAAAGGCCGGAGCAGTATGTCCTTTCCCAATGGATCCTCCCCGGGAAAGAAACGCTCAGCCTGCTCCTTTGTAACAAAGACTGTATTGGGCTGACCCAGGTCTTCCTTTCTTCCCGCGATCACATCCAGGCCAAAAAAATCTATGAATGCTGTATCGGAAATGACAAATTCCGGGAGGATGTAATCTGTTTCGCCCACCGTTACAAGCATGTTGGTAACGTGACTGAAGGAGGTGAATTCTTCCACTTCGGGACGGTTTGCAAGTGCATCTCCGTAACAGGCGAATGTCCGGGACCAGAACTTACCCTCCCCAAGCCGCGTCACGATGCGGTAGGTTCGTTCCGAATGCGGAATGTGTTTATCAAAGCTTAATTCGAAAAAATAGTGGTTAAAGATGACCATCGAAGCTGCCAGTGAAGTGGCCAGCCCAAACAGACTGATCAGCGCAAAAGACCGGTTTTTTAGCAGGCTTCGGTATACAAGTTTAAAGATGTGACCCCTCATGTGAACGATGGTTGATGATGAGTCAAAGGTATAACTTATTTATAAGTTTACTCGACTTATTAATAAATTATTTAACTTATTTCTAAGTTTTGGAAATAAAACACTAACTTATTCTGCTTGCGTGCAACCTGAATTTATTTTACCTGTCTTTACCATTGAAAGCTTAATACTTTGACGACAAAATACGAGGACATACACAGGGATGTGATTGAATCGTGCAAGAATGGTGATGTTCGGACGCAGTACCAGCTATACTCTCTTTATAACAAGGCGATGTATAACATTTGCTACCGGATGACCAATGTGCAGGAGGAGGCGGAGGATATGCTCCAGGAGTCGTTTTCATATGCTTTCAGTAAACTGGGTTCTTTCAGGTATGAGTCGTCCTTCGGGGCATGGTTGAAGCGGATTGTTGTGAATACCTGTATCAACCACCTTAAGAAAAAAAGGGTGGATCTGGTTTACACAGAACAACAAAACGACCCGCCTGCGGGGGATGAGGACGTCGATTACGGCGAAATCAAATTCAAGGTGGACAGCGTCATGAAGGCAGTGGAAAAACTGCCCGAAGGCTACAGGGTCGTTTTCTCTCTCTACCTGCTCGAAGGATATGATCACAAGGAGATTGCCGAAATTATGGGAATCTCTGAATCGACTTCCAAAAGCCAGTTTTTAAGAGCCAAGCTGAAAATTAAAGAATTGATGAGCCATGAGTGACAGACTAGAAGATTTTGTGAAGCAGCACCAGGAGCAGTTTGATCTGCATGAGCCCGATCCATCGATCTGGTTGAAGATCAATCCGGCCAATCAGGCCCAGATGCAGGAACCCCGGTCTATGCGGTGGTTAAGAATCGCTGCAACAGTAGCCTTGATTTTTGCTGCATCCACCGCAGGCATCTATTTCCTGACAGGAGAAAAGCCCAATCAGGAAAGTTACAGCGGGCTCTATTTGGAAATGATGGAAAGCGAGCAGTACTACAGTCAGATGGTATCGGAACGTTACAAGGAGCTGAAGCCTTTCCTGGCTTCTGATCCTGCGGCAGAGGAAATGCTGTCGTCCGATATGAACGAACTGGATGAGGTCTACGACGAGCTGAAAGAGGATCTGAAAGACAATGCTTCCAACCCCGAGGTAATCGAGGCCATGATCCTTAACTACCGGGTGAAGCTGGAGATCCTGGAAGACCTGCTTAATCAACTAAAAGAAAAGGAGAATCAAGATTATGAGAAAGATGAATCATATTCTCTTTAAACCAGGGAAACTGCTGATCCTGTTGGCTCTGATGCATGGCTCCCTTGCCATGGCTCAGAACCATACGGACAAACGCAGCGTAAGCAGGAGCTATCCTGCCTCACTTGAGACGACCCTTGAGGTTCAGAACAAGTACGGAAAGATCCAGGTGGCAACATGGGATAAAGATTCCGTGGCCATTGAAGTGGATATCTACCTGAGCGAATCGAGCAGCTCCAAAATGAGAAAACTGAAAGAGGACATCAAAATCGACTTCACGGAGACCAACACCTATATCATTGCCAAAACAATGATTGAGAGTGAGAGTGGCCGTATCACTTCTGAACTGAAATCCATCAGCAATACCATCAGCGGGTCCAATAAGCGGATCGAGATTAACTACATGGTTTATCTCCCGGCCTATATGGATGTGGTTCTGCATAATAAATTCGGCGACATTTATATGGACGACCTGGAGGGACAGGCCGATATAGCTCTATCCAACGGAGTGCTGAAGGCCAACAGGCTGGACGGAAACTCGACCATCTCTCTCAGTTTTGCCAACGGGATGATCAAGTCGCTGGGTTCGGCCAATGTGAAGCTGAGCTACTCGGACCTTGTTCTCGAAGAGGTGAGTCAGCTCGATCTGAGCAGCAAGTCGTCCAAGCTAAATGTGGACCGTGTGAATGTATTGAAGATCGATTCCCGAAGAGATAAGCTCTACTTCAAGCATGTGGAGTACTTCTACGGCAAGAGCAACTTTTCCCAGGTGTGGGTCTATGATTTCCTGCGTGAAAGCGATCTCTATATGAAATACGGAAAATTGACCATCGAGCATGTGATGCCCGACTTCAGTAAGATCTTTGTGGAATCGGACTATACCGATGTAACGCTCTATTTTGATAAGGAGAGCAGCTTTGAATTTGACATCCTTCATCATGAAAAGTCCATCCTGAGACTCCCGGGTTCGGAGCTACTGTCGGAAGAGAGTTCTTCGGGAAAGGATCACTATAAAACTGTGGGAACTGTGGG
>JAOZQY010000021.1:19932-24211 GCA_029931975.1 Bacteroidales bacterium
GGGAACAGGCGATCCTCCGGGACAGGTGCAGATTGATGCCCTTCAGAAATGCTTTATAAACATCTCTTATAAGTAGCGCATTATGAGAAACCTTTACATCATCATATTACTCCTCTGCGTTTCACCTGCAGCCTTCTCGCAGTTCTATGCGAAAGAGATTGGACTGCGAGGCGGTTACAGCGGTGGAATCACGTTCAGGGTGAATCTGGAAGAGGACCTCTCTTACGAGGCACAGCTTTGCTACCGCGATCAGGGAGCCATATTCACCATGCTCCGTCAGCAACACAAAGAAATAGGTATGGACCGCCTTGGAAACTGGGAGTTTCTATACGGGTTCGGGGTGCATGCCGGATTCTACTTTACAGATAGATACAAGATACTGTTCCGTGAAATCTATTTCGGAAGGGAGATTTTTACTCCGGTTCTCGGAATGGATGGTTACGTCGGAGTGGATTACAAACTGGTGGATCTGCCCATGAGTTTCGGGGTAAGTTTCCAGCCCCATATGGAGCTATCGCTGAAACAGGTTTTCGGCGTCAACTTCTGGGACTTTGGCTTTCATACACGATATATGTTCTAAGAACTTAAAATTAAAAGAAAATAGAAATGAAAAAGATTGCTACACTGTTCGTTCTGCTGGCACTGGCTTTGCCGACTCTGGTGGCCCAGGAGGTGGAGAATGAGGCACCGCAGGAAAAACAGAAAAGAAACCCCGGAGAGATACAAACCCTCTTTGATCCCCACTCGGGAAGCGGCGGCTATGGCGCCTTCACCATTGCTTACACCCAGATTAACAATCGCGATGCCATCCTTATGGGCGGACGTGGCGAATGGGTGGTCGGACATGGATTCGGACTGGGTATGGGCGCATATGGCTTTGTGAATGATCCCGTTTACAATTCGGTCGACGAGCTGAACTACTCCCTTGCAGGGGGATACGGGGGACTGGTCATGGAACCGATACTGTTTGGATGGTTCCCGGTGCACCTCTCCTTCCCCATCCTGGTGGGTGCGGGTGGTGTGGCTTCGACCTCTTACAGCTCCGACTGGTACGACCCCTACGAATACTGGGATGGCTACCTGGAAGATGCCTCAGCCTTCTTTGTGGCTGAAGCCGGTGTAGAGGTGGAATTTAACCTGGTCAGGTTCTTCCGACTGGCAGTGTTTGGCAGCTATCGTTACACCTCCGATATCATTATGGAAAACACATCGGTGGATGCCTTAAGGGGCTGGACTGCGGGGATGACATTTAAGTTTGGAAGTTTTTAGGTTTCCAGGTTTCTAGGTTTCTACTTCGAATTCAGTGGTTGATGAATTCAGTGGTCGACTGAATGTTGGAATCTTATATTCAAAACAGAATCTTCGAAGCCATTCCCTGAAGATGGGATCCGTAAACTTAATTCCATCATTCCTTGATTCAATGATTTCCTTCTTTTCAAGGCTTAATTTTGTTCCGGCAATATGGCCGCTCGTTCCCAATTGATACTTGTCCCTGGTGGCTTTTGAGAATAACTTCTGATTTCCTTCTGCCAGGGCTTTCAGTAAGCTTAGTTGACTTTGTGTCAGACCCTCAGCGATCTTGAAAAAGAGGTGGTTAAAATGATGAATAAGATCGGTCATCGCATTCTCGATGATTTTTATGCTGCAGGTATGGCTGGTTCTTAGTAATGCGTGCCATGCGAGGAGTTTTAAATAGAAAGGATGATTATCCACCATATGAGACAAATGGAATGATGTGATAATTCCAATTCTCTTCTGATGATCATGGAATAATTTTCTGACACTGGCCGACCTGTGATCCTCCTGGTTATGCATTAGTTCAGTCCATTGGCCCAATCCGGATACCGGACCTGGATAATTTGCCAGATCCCTGAATTGTTGTGTATTGTACCCATAGAGACAAAAGCTACAATTCTTCTGATTCTTAAAGTTCAGCCTGAGAATCCTGAGAAAAGAATCCTGATTTTTGAAACGGTGAAGTAGATGAGCATTGGCCAGGAATACTGTAATACATACCTTGTTCCGCCTGGCTATCAGGGCAGGCCATTGGAGCACATTTATGGATTGACTGTGCATCTCCATCTGGGAAGTTTCTTCCGGAAATCTCTGGCTTAGGGATGCAGCAAAAAACTCCAGAAAAGAAGTAGAAGTATAAACCGGCCTCATATCCATATGGCAAATATGTGCTTCCGGGTTCCCTTCTTCCAGCTGAAATCCCAGCTCTTTTACATAATCCTGCAAACCCCAGCCCTGTTTTGCCGCAAGTAAAATAGACTTGTGCGCTTTCAGTTTGCCCAGGAGTCTCTCAAAAAGCCTGTCATGTTCCACGCTATAGGCGGCTGCAAATTGTTCAAAGGAAATAAAGGGGGTGGCCATTTCTGCAATTTTGGAAAGTAAGTGAGTTCTTACTATTTCTTAATGTGCTTAGTTCCAGAATATCTGCCTTTCTTTCTCAAATTCCGTAATTCACTGTATATATGGCAATTACACGCCTCTAAATATGATGTATAAATATAAGAAAGTAATAACCCTGCTAAAAAGTAATAGACCTGTTACTTTGTGTTTTCGGGGAAAAGGGATCCCCCAAGCGGTAAAGCCTTAATGATCAGGAGGATTTGCAATAACTAATCCAAATACTATCGCAGCCCTAGGCCCTGAATGATCCGGTCAGTTCCGTGTCAAATCAGAGCTGATTTCAATTGGCTTCAATCTGGGCATTCTCTTTTAGGAGATAACCCAGAAGTTATTTATTTCGCACCGGCCTTCAGCCAGTTAAAATAACTCTGAACATCCAGGTCGGTTCCCTTGGGCGCGCCGATCACATTTCCATCAGCATCCATCTTCACATAGAGGGGAATGGTATTGGTCTGGAACATGGCAATCTCGTAGTCGATGTTTTGCTGACCGATGGTTTTCTTCACTCTGTCGTCCACCTCGGAAGTATACCATTCTTCCTCGGGAAGTTTGGTACGGTCGTCGGTATAGAGTGCCACAATCACATAGTCCTCACGCAGGGATCGCAATACTTCCGGATCGGACCAGACAGCCGCCTCCATCTTCTTGCAGTTGGAACAGAAGTGGCCCTTGAAATCGATCAGTACCGGCTTCCCGGATGCCTTTGCACAGGCTAATCCTTCCTCCAGGTCATAAAAACCCTTCAGCCCGAAGGGCATATGAAACATATCCGCATATTTTACCGGAGTACACTCCTCATTCTCATCGGCCGCTGCCATGGGTGTTCCGCTATAGACCGCCTTCTGTGTAAGATCGAGCCCGTTGGGTGACTTGGGAGGCAAGAGGGGGGCAATGGTTTTCAGCTCGTAGCCAAAGAGTCCCAGGAAGAGATAAATCACAAAGGTAAAGGAAGCCACACTGAGCAGCAGACGCGGAACCGAAACATGCGGCAGATCGCTGTCATGGGCGAACTTAATCTTACCCAGGAAGTACATGCCCATCATAGAGAAAAGCACCATCCATACGGCCAGGTAAAGCTCACGGGTCAATATTTTATTGGTGGGATCAAGGGCCAGCAGGAACTTCATACTGAAGGCCAGCACTATGAAACCAAGTACTACCTTCACGGCGTTGAGCCATCCACCCGATTTGGGTAGACCCTTCAGCCACGATGGGAATATGGCAAATAGTGTGAAGGGAATGGCAAAGGCCAGTCCGAATCCAAACATGCCCAGGATCGGCTTCAGGGCCAGTCCGCCGGCAGCTTCAACCAACAATGCTCCCACGATGGGACCTGTGCAGGAGAAGGAGACCAGTACGGTGGTGAGTGCCAGGAAAAAGACAGCACCAAGCCCTCCTTTATCCACCTGGCTATCGGCCTTGTTGGACCAGCTGGAGGGTAGTACCAGTTCGAACATGCCAAAGAAGGAAAATGCAAATACAATAAAAAGGGTAAAAAAGATCAGGTTGGGAATCCAGTGCGTACTCAGCGCATTGGCTGCATTGGGACCCACGTTGGAAACGCTGACAATCACACCCAGCAGGGTATATATGGCCATTATGGAGATTCCGAAAATCAGTCCCCGGAAAATTCCCCTGGCCTTGTTCTCACTTCCCTGCAAAAAGAAGCTGACGGTCATGGGGATCATAGGGAAGACACAGGGTGTAAGCAGGGCCAGTAATCCAAGTCCGAATGCCAGCCAAAAGAATCCCCAGAGGGATTTTTCATCTTCCATGGCCGGTACTCCTGCTACCACAGCATCGGTGTTGGTCGCTAGGGTCGCGGCGGGCTCTTTGGCCGCGGTAGGCTCTGCACTCACGGCGG
>JAOZQY010000021.1:24311-51111 GCA_029931975.1 Bacteroidales bacterium
GTCGCTAGGGTCGCGGCGGGCTCTTTGGCCGCGGTAGGCTCTGCACTCACGGCGGGCTCTGTCGCCTCAGTAGTCTTTGTGATCTCCGCGGCAGTGGCCTCGCCCCCCAGGTTCACCACAAAAGTAAAGGGTACAGTCATGGGTGGGAGACAGGTGGCATCGTCGCACACCTGGAACTCAATTTCGCCGCTTACGGTCTGTGTGCCGCTTCCACTGAATTTCACCTTCTGCCTGAATTCTGCTTTTCCAGAAAGTGTACCCACTTCCATCTGGAAACCTTCGTCAAACTTTACTTTGGCTCTGATGACTTCTATGATTCCATCCACCAGCTTGTAATGGTCGGCCTCGTCGTAAAAGGCTTTGGTGGGGATGGGTCCGCCCTCGGGAAGATGGGCCGAGTAGAGGTGCCATGGATAATCGATGGTGGCTTTGAAAACAAGTTCGGCTTGTTGTCCCTCCACCTTGTCAGCAGTGAATGTCCACTTCACCGGGTCCTCTACCTGTGCAAAAATGGTTGTGGCCAACATTGTGGCCACAACCATCAGTATCATTTTATTCTTCATGTATACTATTATATATCGGTCTGCAATATTCAACAAACATAAGGCCGAAAAAGCTGAAAGCTAATGTCTCTTTCTGCGAAGTTCCTCGCCCTGCTCGTTATAAACTCTGTATTCCAGGAAATGGAGCGATTCATTGGAATTGATCCTGATCTTACATCCCAGTTCCTTACGCCACTTGCGCTCTTCCGAGTTAATACCTTTTTTCAGGTAGGCAGCCACAAAGGGATGAAGGGCCACATCAAGTTTCTTGCTCTGATGCTCAGTAATAAACACTGAAAGCTCATTCTTGACCAGTTCAGGGAAGAGGATGGGTGGTTGCGCCTTGCCACTTCCATGGCAGGTGGGACAGTTTTCTGCTGTCTCGATATGCATCTCAGGACGTACCCGCTGACGGGTAATCTGCATCAATCCAAATTTACTCAGGGGAAGGATGTTGTGTTTGGTTTTGTCGACCGACATGGCTTCCTTCATCCTGTCATAGAGCGCCTGCTTGTTCTCTTGCTTATGCATGTCGATAAAATCCACCACAATAATACCACCCATATCTCTGAGCCTGAGCTGGCGCGCCACTTCATCCGCTGCAGAGAGGTTGACCTCCGATGCATTGGTTTCCTGGTCGCTGGCTGAACGGGAACGGTTCCCACTGTTCACATCAATTACATGAAGTGCTTCGGTATGCTCGATAATGAGGTAGGCTCCCTGTTTAAAGGAGACGGTCTTGCCAAAGGCTGCCTTCACCTGCTTGACAACGCCCATCTTGTCAAAGATCGGTTCCTTGCCCGTATAGAGCTTCACGATCTTTTCCTTCTCGGGAGCCACCTCCCGGATGTAATCTTTTAATTCGCCGTACACCTTCTCATCGCTGATATGGATGCCGTCAAAGTTTCCATTCAGGAGATCGCGAACTATCGCAGATTCGCGGCTCAGTTCACTGATTACCAGTCGGGGAAGCCCTCTTGTAGTGAGATGGTCGAATGCCTGTTCCCACTTCTTCACGAGGTTACGCAATTCATTGTCCAGTTCGGCCACCATCTTTCCTTCGGCCACTGTACGTACGATGATCCCGAAGTTCTGGGGCCTGATGGCCTGCAAAAGGTTCTTCAGGCGGTCCTTTTCCTCCTGGGAGGAGATTTTGGAAGAGATTGAAATTTTATCGGAGAAGGGCATCAATACAATGTTCCTGCCTGCAATAGAAATTTCGGAAGTCAGCCGCGGACCCTTTGTTGAAATGGGTTCTTTGGCTATTTGTACAAGGATATGTTGCCCCTGCTTGAGAATCTCGTTGATCTTCCCGTATTTATTAATATCTGGAAGACGCTTGAATTTACTGATGGGCATAGGCCTTCCCTTTTTTGAGAGGACCTGTCCCAGGTATTTGTTCAGGGAACTGAATTGCGGGCCCAAATCAAGGTAATGAAGGAAAGCATCCTTCTCATAACCCACATCAATAAACGCAGCATTCAGGCCGGGCATTATCTTTTTCACCTTGGCCAGGTAGATGTCACCTACCGAGAACTGCTGCTTAAGCGATGATTCATTTAGTTCAACGAGCTTACTATCTTCAAGTAGTGCAATCGATATCTTCTCACTTGTAGAGTTGATTACCAGTTCACTGCTCACAATATTTGCATTTAAGAAGATTAAGCTGATTATAAAACAGAAATAAACCTAAAGCCCGCTTTCGGCGCTTTAGGTTTAGATCATTAAAGAAGTTGAGGAAATCTATTTCCTCTTCTTGTGTCTGTTCTTCCTCAAACGCTTTTTGCGCTTGTGGGTAGCCATCTTATGTCTTTTCCTTTTCTTTCCGCTTGGCATAATTACTTTACTTTACGTTGGTCTTTACCTTGCTAACAAAAGTTTTAGCAGGCTTGAAAGCAGGAATAGAGTGCTCAGGAATAATGATGGTTGTATTCTTGGAAATATTACGGGCAGTTTTCTTGGCCCTCTTCTTCACGATGAAACTTCCAAAACCTCTCAGATAGACATTTTTGTTGTTGCTAAGTGAGTCCTTTACTGTCTCCATGAAAGCTTCTACAGTTTTCTGGACAGTTACCTTTTCTATTCCCGTGCTCTTAGAAATCTCGTTTACGATATCCGCTTTAGTCATTTTAAAAAACCTTTAATTATCAATGATTTACATTAGTTCCTTACTAGGGGTTTGCAAATATAAATACTTTTGCGTGAATATGAAATTGATTTTGATTAATTTTTAATTTAGTGCCCTAAATATAAGTACATTATATATTAGGGTCGGCGAAGATAATGAATTCTGACGGAACCTTTAGCTTAACGAAGTTAATAATTCATGGGTGGTATGAAAAAAACAAGAGGGAGCTACCCATGCGACAAGCCCACGATCCTTATCGTACCTGGGTTGGGGAAATCATTCTTCAACAAACACGGATGAATCAGGGACTTCCGTATTACAGAGCCTTTCTGGAATCCTTTCCTGATGTAAGCACGCTGGCAGCGGCACAGGAGGATGATGTGCTCAGATTGTGGCAGGGACTCGGGTATTACAGCCGGGCACGCAATGTGCACGCCTCGGCCATATATATAAAGGAGCATCTGGATGGGGTAATGCCAGGCGATTACAAGGGTCTTCTGGAGTTGAAAGGGGTGGGCCCTTATACAGCTGCGGCTATCGCTTCATGGTGTTATAAGGAGCCCAAAGCAGCTATCGACGGAAATGTTTCCCGGTTTATTGCCCGCCTGTTCGGGATCGGGCTTGCTATAAACAGTCCTGACGGGGAGCGCCAGGTGCAAGCCCTGGCCAACGAACTGCTGGACCCGGCCGATCCGGGCATACACAACCAGGCCATGATCGAATTCGGCGCCCTGCAATGTGTTCCTGTGTCTCCCTCCTGCCTGGACTGTCCCCTGGCGAAACTGTGTGAAGCAAATTTGAAGGGCCTTGTGGGCAGTATTCCTGTAAAGATCAAGAAGAAAAAACCGGTAGAAAAATGGTTCTACTATTATTGGATCCGTTCCGGCGAGGAATGCATCCTGATCCGCAGGGGAAAAGGAAATATCTGGGCAGGCCTCTATGAGTTCCCCATGATTGAAACAGGTGGTCCGCAGACGGACGAGGAGATCGTACATCTTTTACTGCCCCGGATTCTGACAAACACAGAACCCGGTCTTGTGCTTAAAGAGCCTGAGAGGGAGAGTTTCTCTGATCGGTCATTGGGCATCGGAAAACTATCAGTGCCGCTCAAACACCAGTTGAGCCACCAGACCATCCACGCCCGTTTTCTACAGGTGAAAATGGAGTACCTGCCCGATCCCCTGCCCGAAAACTGGCAGCGCGTTTCCCTGGACCAGCTCGACCGTTATGCCATGCCGCGACTTATTCACAGGTATCTTGAATCAGTCAAAATTTAGTATATTTGAATCTTATATTAAACACAAGCTATGTCCGTAAACAAAGTAATTCTTGTGGGGAATGTTGGTAAGGACCCCGAAACAAGGTACCTCGATGAAACGACCGCCATTACCAAATTCTCAATGGCCACCAGTGAAACATATAAAAACAAGTCCGGTGAGCGCGTTTCAACAACCGAGTGGCACAATATTGTTCTCTGGAGGGGACTGGCTCAGGTGGCTGAGAAATACGTAAAGAAGGGCACCCAGATATATATAGAAGGACGGATCAAAACCCGTTCTTATAATGATGCGGAAGGCAACAAGAAGTATATTACCGAAATTGTGGGAGACCAGATGCAATTGCTGGGAAGGAAGCCCGACGATGGTGACGGAAGGCAGGGAGGTGGATATGGCGCAGGCACAGGTTCCGGTGGAGTCCCCGGATATGGCACAGAAAGCGCACAGGCTCCTACGGGCGGACAGCCGGCACAGGGCCAGGCTCCTACGGGCGGACAGCCGGCACAGGGCCAGGCTCCGGCACAGGGTGAGGCCCCAACTCAGGGCCAGGCTCCGGCGCAGGGTGAAGCACCCACACAGGGAAATCCCCCCGAAGGGGATCCTTTGGACGGAGAGGATAACGGACCGGACGATCTACCGTTCTGATTTTATTAACCTTTAGATCCAGGTTTGGAACCAGCATTTAGTATTTTTTTACAACAGGCAGTGCTGATGCCCCTCACTTCAGGGGCCGTTATTGGTATGTTGGTGGTGCTGATTTTACTTTTTTGCTCGGCAATGATCTCCGGATCGGAAGTGGCCTATTTCAGCCTGGGACCTCAGCATATAAGCGACCTGAAAGAGCAAACTTCCCGCAAGGAGATCCTGGTGCTAAAGCTGCTGGATAAACCTGAAAGACTCCTGGCAAATATTCTGATTACCAATAATTTTATCAATGTTGGCATTGTAATTATCGCCTCATTTGTTACCGGAACCATCTTCAACTTTGAAGAAACTCCTCTTCTTGGATTTGTGATCAAGGTGGTAGTGATCACCTTCCTGCTGCTGCTATTCGGGGAGATCATGCCCAAGGTGTATGCCAACCGTTTTGCTCCCCAGTTTGCCAGGCGTATGGCCATCCCGCTGTTGATACTTGACAGGCTGTTTCAGCCCCTGATCTTCATCCTGATCCGTTCCACCGGATTAGTAAACAGGAGGATGGCAAAGAAGGTTCAGAGCATTTCCATGGAGGACCTGTCGGAGGCCCTCGACCTGGCCACCGATGTGGTTGAAAATGAAAAGGAGATGCTGGAGGGGATCGTCCGCTTCAGCAACCTGGAGGTAGCGGAGATTATGAAGCCACGAACCGATGTGGTTGCCGTGGATATCAATACAGATCTCTCCACTCTGACCAAAGTGATTATCGATTCCGGTTTCTCACGGATCCCGGTCTATGAAGAAACCTCCGACCACCTGAAAGGAATTCTATATGTGAAGGACCTGCTTCCCCACATCAAACAGAAAAACAAGTTTAACTGGCAGAAGCTGATCCGTGAACCTTTCTTTGTGCCCGAAACTAAAAAAATAAACGATCTCCTGCAGGAGTTCCAGGAGAAAAAGATTCACATGGCCATTGTTGTGGACGAATATGGAGGCACCGAAGGAATTGTCACCATGGAAGATATCCTGGAAGAGGTGGTAGGCGAGATCACCGACGAATCGGACGAGGCTGAGGTGTTTTACAGGCGCATCGATGCCTTTACCTTTGTTTTCGACGGAAAAACACTGCTGAATGACTTTTACAAGGTAAGCGAAGTGGACGATGAACTCTTCGATGAAGCAAAGGGCGATGCGGAGACGGTGGCCGGACTGCTACTGGAATTAAAGAGCGGCTTCCCAAAGGTAAATGATGTCTTGGTATGCAGGGGTATCGAATTTACCGTACTGGCAATGGACAATCGCAGAATTAAGGAGGTAAAGGTCTATCTTAAGAACCCGGGCCAGAAGGGATGAGCAGAGGTCTGAAACATACCGCGATGAACATAGCTGTTTTGCTGATTCTTTTGATGTCTTCCTGCAGGCAAAGCTACACTCCCAAACCCACTGGCTACCTGAAAATCGATTACCCGGAAAAATCCTACCGCCTCTATAGTGACCAGGAGTTTTACCAGTTCGAGATTCCCGAATATGCGCTTATTGAGATTGATAGTGGTCCCCGGGCAGAGCAGGGATGGATCAATATCTCTGTTCCACAGCTCAATGGGAAGATCCACCTGAGCTATAAGCCGGTGAATGATCAGTTGAACGCTTATATAACAGATTGCAGGGAGCTGGTCTACAAACATACGGTAAAGGCCAATGGAATCGTGGAGTCACCCTTTATTCACAGGGATCAGATGCGATTTGGTATGGTCTATGATCTGAAGGGCGATGTGGCATCGGCTGTACAATTTTTCGTGACCGACAGTACAAAGCACTTTCTGAGAGGCTCCCTTTACTTTAACTGCCGACCCAACAGGGATTCTTTGAATCCGGTGATAGAGTTCCTCAGGGAGGATATCATCCATATGATCGAAACCACCCAATGGAAGTATTAATCATTTTTTTTAACTTTGCGACCCCGGCAGGGGGCTTAACAGATATATCGTGGGAGTATTTTTGAAAACAGAAATATTACCGGATTGCCATTTGGGTGTGTGGGAGATTATGGAGGATTTCGATTCGCTGTACAGCATGGTTAACCTTGTTGCCGTGGAGCAGGCAAAACTCGACAGTTTCAAGAATATCAGCAGGAAGATTGAATGGCTCAGCGTCCGGGCCCTGGTGAAAACCATGCTGGGTAAAGATACCCGGATCCTTTACAATTCTGAGAACAAACCCTTTGTCAGGGGAAACACCCACAACATAAGCATCTCTCATTCCAACAAGCTCACTGCAGTCCTTATAAGCAAGGACAAGCGGGTTGGCATCGACCTGGAATTCATGTCTGGCAAGATCAGCAAGGTGGCCAATAAGTTCATAAACGAAAAGGAGAACATCACCGAGGATCCTAAACTATCCAAGTTTCACCTCTACCTGCACTGGTGTGCCAAAGAAGCCCTTTACAAGATCTGCGACAAGCAGGATATCAACTTCAGAGACGGGATCACCATTGCCCCGTTCACTCCGGCCGAAGACGGCTATATGAAAGGAAATGTGATCAATGGTAACGGGGAGGAGCGTTTCGAATTGGAGTATTTGCAACACGATAATTATGCACTGGTCTGGTGCGTCAAGGAATGAACAGTTTTTACGAACAGTTGAAGGACAGGAGCAAAAAACGTATTGCTCTGCTGGTTGATCCCGACGGATACGACACGGAGGGTCTGGACAGCTTGATGGAACATATCAATCTCTATCCGCCCGATCTGTTGCTGGTGGGAGGAAGTATTCTTTTCAAATCCATTGAAATAAGCATTACCACCCTGAAACTGGGTACCAAGTTGCCCGTTTTCATCTTTCCAGGCAATTGTTTCCAGCTCTCCGACAGGGCCGACGGAATTCTATTTCTCTCCCTGATCTCAGGGCGCAACCCGGAGTTTTTGATCGGAAACCATGTGCTGGCTGCCCCCCATATCAGCCGTTCAGGAATTGAAGTGATCCCCACCGGGTATATGCTCATTGAAAACGGAAAATCGACTTCGGTGGAGTATATGAGTAACACGCAACCCATTCCGGGAAACAAACCGGATATAGCTGTGGCCACTGCCATGGCCGGGGAAATGCTGGGACTGAAATCGCTTTATCTGGAGGCAGGAAGTGGAGCGGAACATCCGGTGAATCCGGCTATGATCCGGGCTGTCAGAAAGAACACATCTCTGCCAATGATGGTGGGAGGAGGCATACGTTCTGCCGAAACGGCCCTGGAGCTTTTCAATGCCGGAGCCGATATGATTGTAGTGGGAAATGCCATGGAAAAGGACCCCGGCCTTCTTAAGGCCTTCTGCGCAGCCCGGGACTCCTTCAATTGTGCCTAGTGCCTGGAACTTTCGACTATTTTACCAGGTCCGGTATCACCACACCTGTTGCATTGTCGGGCATGGATATCTCCATAAATGAAGCGATGGACGGGGCAATGTCGATGGGCGACACCCGGAAAGGGATGGAGACCCGGTTGATTTTCCAGCCATAAAAGATCAGGGGTACGTGCGGACCATATCTGAATTCGGTGTACATGTCCCCGGCCACATTGCTGTGTTCCACCCAGCCGGGTGTGAGGTAGAGAATCACATCGCCAGAACGCTTGGGATAGTAACTGTTCTGTATCTTCCGAAGCATTCCTTCTGTGAAATTATTCTGCTTCAGCACATAGGCCTGAACCGCGTTGGAAACACCCCCCATCTGAACCATAAACCTGGCAACCCTGTCCTGCACCTCCTCCAGGGAGAGGTTGGAATCCTCTATCAACTGGCGGTTCAGATAGATCTGCTGTGCATAATAGAAAGTGACCCATTCTCCCCTGCCATAAATGGCATTCAGGTAGGATTTTAACAGAGAGACAGTGGTGCGGTAATTAAAAAATCCCGAGGGAATACGGCTGGCTGAAAGATAACGCGGATCCACAGCGATGGCATTATCTGCGGTGAGATAGACCAGCACATTTTCCATCCCGATCTGCTCATCAAGGAATGTAAGCAGGTGGGCGATATCTTCGTCGAGCCGAAGATACATATCCTCAGTCTCCACCGACCAGGTAGAATAGTGATCGGCCAGAAATTTGGTGGCATTGAAGCCGATATTGATCATATCGGTACTACCTCGCTGTCCAAGTTCTTCGTTGATTATGGTTGCAATGGCCATATCCTTGGTAAAGGTGTTTCCCCAGGGGGTGGTCATCAAAACGGTGTAGTCCTTATTTTCTCTTCCGACATTGGAGATTTTTGCCAGATCGTAGGGGAAGGTGATCTGCCCCTTGATACCAGTTTCATAGGGATTGTTATCAAGCATGCTCTCCCCATACTCTGCAATGGGACGCAGGGTCTCCCAGCTGCGGTCCAGGTACAGATCCCGGTAATTCTTCTGGTTAAAATCGTTCAACCACCCCGGCAATGAGTCCATATAGAAACTGCTTGTAACCCAGGTGGCATGTTCCGGATCGAGCCAGTAGGCAGCCGTTGCAGTATGTCCCGACATCATCACAGCAGCCTGTGGATCCATGGATACACCAAAGGAACGGGATTTGAAGCGGCTCTTCACCCGCAATTCGTCGGAGAATGTCCGGCTGTGCAGGGCCCTGGGAGAGTAGTTCCCCGAACCATAGGGGCCCCCGATGGTAGTCTGTTCCGCATCCTCAATGCTATTGATAATCTCATTGGAGATCCGACTGTACCAATAGTCGGATACAATCCCGTGTTCACTGGGACTGGTCCCTGTAGCTATGGAGGCAAAACCTGCCGAAGGATCGGTAATCAGGTAGTTGTAACGGGCATTCTTGCAGTTGGCCCCGGTAGTGGCCATCTTCCTGAATCCGCCCTCCGAGAATTTATCCCAGTAGACCGACAGGTAATCATACTGCATGCCTGAGATGGTAATTCCAATAATCAGTTTTGGCTTCTGGGGTGGGATCTTCTGAGCCATCACCACGGTACCTCCTGCCAGAATCAGTGCCAATCCTATAACCCAACGAAGTCTATGATTATGCATCCGCATATGCTTTAATACTTATTACAAACGGCAGTTTCGGGAATATCTTATACTCCCAGCATTCCACATACCTGCGTAAAGACATTCTCACCGGTGAATCCCAGCTTCTCGTCCAGCACAGTATAGGGTGCCGAGTAGCCAAAACTACCCAGTCCGAACACCTTTCCGTTGGGACCAACCAGGCCCTGCAGGGTTACAGGAAGTCCGGCCGTGAGACCAAACACCGGAATGCCTGACGGGATAACACTTTCCTGGTACTCTTCAGGCTGATCGCGGAACACACCTTCCGAAATGGCCGAGACAACCCGTACCTTCAATTCCTTCTTCTCCTCCAGAAGCGCTGTCCCGGTCAGCAGGGTAGCCACCTCTGATCCGGATGCCACCAGTACCACATCGGGTGTGCCTTCACAATCCCTGGCCACATAAGCTCCTTTCTCTGCTTTCAATGCATCGGTATATCGGTCCGATCCCGGCAGCGCCGGCACATCGGGTACACCCTGTCTTGACAGGATCAGTGCCGTGGGCCGGTTCACCGTCTCCAGTGCCATCTTCCACGCCACGGTGGTCTCTGTTGCATCGGCAGGACGAAGCACCATCATGGAACGTTGTCCTTTGTGATTTCTCAGGTGTTCCATCAACCTGATCTGCGCCTCCTGCTCCACCGGCTGGTGGGTGGGGCCATCTTCTCCTACCCGGAAGGCATCGTGGGTCCACACATATTTCACCGGAAGTTCCATCAATGCAGCCATCCGTGCTGCAGGCTTCATATAGTCGCTGAATACAAAGAAGGTGCCGACTACCGGAATCACTCCGCCATGAAGGGCCATGCCATTGGCAATGGCGGCCATGGTCAATTCGCTCACTCCTGCCTGGAGGAAGGAACCGCTGAAATCGTCCCTGGTAAACGCGATGGTATTCTTCAGGTATGCATCGGTTTTATCGCTGTTGGAGAGATCGGCCGAAGCCACAATCAAATTCTCCACTTTATCGGCCAGATGGGCCAGTACGGTGCCGGATGCACCACGTGTGGGCGCCCCTGCCTTCTGCCCGATGGCAGCAAAATCGATTTCCGGAAGTTTGCCTTCCATGAAACCATGATATTTTTCAGCAAGCTCTGGATTCTCTTTTTCCCATGCTGCCTGTTGTGCTTTCTTCTCAGCTACTGCTTTACGTTTCTCCACCAGCACTGCTTTATAGGCTTCCTCAACTCCGGCGAAGATCATAAAGGGATTCTCGGGATCGCCTCCCAAATTGGCAATACTCTTTTCAAAGGAGGCGCCTGCTCCCGAAAGGGGCATTCCGTGGGTGGAGGTCTTTCCTTCGAAACTATCTCCATTGCCATCCAGGGCACCTTTGCCCATAATGGTCTTTCCAATAATCAGTGTGGGGCGCTCCTGCTCCTGCCGGGCCGATTCAAGTGCCTTGATAATCTGGGCCGGATCATTTCCATCGATGGTCATTACGTTCCAGTTCCAGGCCCTGTACTTGGCAGCGGTATCTTCGGCCGTCACCTCCTCGCAACGGGTGGAGAGCTGAATATCGTTGGAGTCATAAAACATAATCAGGTTGGAGAGGCCCAGGAAACCGGCTATACGTCCTGCCCCCTGTGAGATTTCTTCCTGTACACCCCCGTCGGAGATTAATGTATAGGTTTTGTGTGTGAGCCATTCCCCGAATCGGGCTGCCAGGAAGCGCTCTGTAATGGCTGCTCCTACTGCCATGGCATGGCCCTGCCCCAGCGGACCGGAGGTGTTCTCCACCCCACGTAAAACATCTACTTCGGGGTGACCAGGAGTGGGACTCCCCCACTGCCGGAACTTGCTTAGCTCCTCCATGGAATAGTTTCCAATAAGCGATAACACACCATAGAGCATGGGCGACATATGTCCGGGATCGAGGAAGAAACGGTCTCTCTGGGGCCAGGCTCCGTCGTCCGGATCAAAATTCAGAAATTTTGAATATAGTACCTCCACAAAGTCGGCTCCGCCCATGGCTCCGCCCGGGTGTCCCGAATTGGCTTTCTCCACCATGGAGGCTGCAAGGATACGTATGTTGTCTGCTGCTAAAGTATGATTTTTCTGGTCCATAATAAAGGTTGTTTTTTAAAGAAGTCCAAAATTACCCATTTAATATTTAAAACAGCCTACTCCGAGGTGCTTCTTTTTTAGTAATTTTGGGCCAAATTTTAAACTATATGGCACTTAAATGCGGGATTATCGGGGTAGCGAATGTGGGCAAATCCACCCTCTTCAACTGTATGTCCAATACCAAAGTGGAGACTTCCAGTTTTGCCTTTACCTCCAACAAGTCAAATGTGGGGATGGTAAATGTGCCCGATCCGAGGCTCTATAGGCTGAAAGATTTCCAGCCCACCGAGAAGGTGATCCCTGCCACCGTGGAAATTGTGGATATCCCCGGACTTACCAAAGGGGCCAACCAGGGTGAAGGTGTGGGTAACAAGTTCCTCTCCGATATCCGAAATACCGATGCTCTGATCCAGGTACTCCGGTGTTTCGACGATGAGCAACTTCCTCATATCGACGGATCGGTGGACCCGGTGCGTGATATTGAGACCATCAACCTGGAACTGCAGATAAAGGACCTGGAGTCGGTGGAAAAGAAGATGGAACGGCTGGCCAGGGTGGCCAAGACGGGCGATAAGGATGCCAGGCGGGGCATCGAGGTGCTGGCGCAGTATAAGGACCACCTGGAGGATTTTCAGAACGCAAGTACCCTGGAGCTGAGTGAGACTGATAAGAAACATGTGGAGGATCTTTCCCTGCTCACCAACAAGCCGATGATGTTTGTGTGCAATGTGGAGGATGAGGCCGCCATTACGGGAAACAGCTATGTGGAAAAAGTGAAAGCCTACCTGCCGGAAGAGGCCGGCGAGGTTCTGGTCCTGGCAGCCAGGCTGGAGTCGGAGATTGCCGAGCTGGAGGATGAGGAGGACCGCAAGGAGTTCCTGACCGATGCCGGACTGGACGAGCCGGGAGTAAGCAAGTTGGTACGTTCGGCCTATTCCATGCTGGACCTGATTTCCTTTTTTACAGTGGGTCCCAAGGAGATCCGGGCCTGGACCATCCACAAGGGGGCCATGGCTCCCCAGGCTGCAGGAGCCATTCACTCTGATCTTCAACGTGGGTTTATCCGTGCCGAGGTGATGAAGTACGAAGATTTTATCACTCTTGGATCTGAGCAGGCATGTAAGGATAAGGGCAAGTTGTCGGTGGAAGGAAAAAACTACGTGGTGGGCGAGGCCGATATTCTTCATATCCGATTTAACGTATAAAGATGCCGGGGCAGAGGTACAGCGGTTTTGTGAAGCTCTGGCTTCTCCCGGTATTCTCCCTGCTGTTTTTGATGCCTTTGGGTGCGCAGTGGACCCAATCGCTTCAATTTAACAGCAGCGATATGGCCCTGGACCTGGCAGAGGCTCGCACCTTTCAAAAATATCCCACTTATAATCACTACCTGGAGATGATGTTGGACTTTGCCACCAACTACCCGGAGATCTGCAGGCTCGACACCTTTGGCACCTCGCAGGAAGGGCGGCTGCTGCTGGCCCTGAAGATCAGTGACCATGTGAATGAAGATGAGCCGGAAGCCGGTTTCCTATATACCTCCACCATGCATGGCAATGAAATACTGGGCTATGTGCTGCTTCTGCGACTGGCCGACACTCTGCTGAAAGGCTACGGCACCGACAGTGAAATCACCACCCTGGTCGATGAGTTGCAGATCCGGATCAATCCCCTGGCCAATCCCGATGGAGCCTACTCTGCTGATGCTGACACTTCATTGCAGCATGCAGTCCGGGTAAGTGCCGACGGGACCGATCTGAACCGCGATTTTCCCGACCCGAATGCAGGAGAGGCGGACGATACCACCGGGCGGGCCATGGAGAATCGCTTTATGATGGAGTTTCTGAGAGAGCACCGCTTCAGCATGTCGGCCAATTTGCATAGCGGTGAGGAGGTCGTGAACTATCCCTGGGATTATACCTACGATCTGCATGCCGATGATCCCTGGTACCGCTTTATCTCTCAGGAATATGCCGATGAGGCCATGGCGGTGGATCCTACCTATATGTTCGGATGGCCCGACGGAGGCATCACCAATGGGGCCGTCTGGTTTGTGGCCCGGGGAACGCGGCAGGACTATGTGAATTACTACCTGGGGGGCAGAGAGGTGACCCTGGAGCTTTCCATGGAGTTCCTGCTCTCCTCCGACGAGCTGGAGCAGCACTGGAAAATAAACCAGCGTTCACTGATCAATTACATGGGACAGTGCCTGTACGGGATCCGTGGAACGGTAAGCGATCTGGATACGGGCAATCCCCTTCGTGCCGAAATCAGGATTCCCGGTCATGATAGTGCCTACTCGGTGGTGTTAAGTTCAGCGGCCCATGGAGATTTCTACAGATTGATCAAAGAAGGAGTCTACGACCTGGTGGTTTCGGCCCCGGGCTATCAGAGTGATACTATAAAATCGGTGGAGGTAAGCGACTACCAGAGTACTCTCCTTGATATTCAGCTTAAGCCCTTTGGAGTTTCGCTTGCTCAGGTGGAGGAACCGGCTTTCAGGATTTTTCCCAACCCGGCCATCCATAGCTTCAGAGTAGAACCCGTGAACCTGTCCCACGGACAAGTAGAGCTATCCATATACTCCATGGAGGGCAGCCTTATATATAACAATACTCACCCCTGGTACGGAGCGGGTATTGAAATATCTTCGGATAAGATGGAAGCCGGCATTTACCTGCTTCGCTGTACCTGCGGCACCTTCAGTGAGGTGCTCAGACTGGTCTTACTGAACCCTTAGTCCGGATGCTTTCCTTTGCCTGCGCTTTGTTTGTAACTCGGGTAATTGGGACGCACATGTTTTTGTACTTTTAGCTGAGAGTCAGCGTTATACTATATATAGATAACCTGGGAAAGGGAAAGGGAAATGAAAAGATATAGCATACTGATACTCCTTTTGTTGGGAGTACTCCATCTGATGGACCAGATCAGTGTCCTTCAGGCACAGGAACTTACCACCGGTTATGAGCCCAAATCAAGGATCCTGTTTATTTTCGATGCTTCCAATAGCATGGCCGGACAATGGGACGGGGAACGAAAGATAGATATGGCACGGGAAGTGCTTTATGAGATGATCGACAGCCTGGAGCAGATGCCAAACGTGGAGATGGCCCTCCGCATATACGGTCACCAGAGCCCGGTCCCCCCGCAGGATTGCAGCGATACTAAGCTGGAGGTGCCATTCTCTCCTTCCAATGCCTCCAGGATAAGACAGAAGCTCCGCTTTATCACCCCCAAGGGAACCACGCCCATTGCCCATTCCCTTGAGTTGGCTCCGGGAGATTTTCCCCCGTGCAATAACTGCCGCAACATAATACTGCTGATCACCGACGGCATTGAAGCCTGCAACGGCGATCCCTGCAAGGTTTCTTTGGGCCTTCAGAAAGAAGGAATCATCCTGAGGCCCTTCGTCATTGGAATAGGAAGCGATCCTGGTTTCAAAGAGACCTTCAATTGCATCGGGGAATATTACGATGCTCCTACAAAAGAACAGTTTCGCGAAGCGCTGGAAGGGGTCATTACCCAGGCCCTTAATGTCACCAGCGCGCAGATTAACCTGCTTGACAGCCACTCACGTCCTACCGAAACAGATGTGAATGTGGTCTTCTACGACCGTTTTTCCGGGGTGATCCGCTACAATATGATTCATACTCTCAACAGCAAGGGAAACCCCGACACCCTTTCGCTGGATCATATGAGTACCTATAATGTGGTGGCACAGACCATCCCTCCGGTTCGTTACGACAGTTTAAAGCTGATATCGGGACGGCACAATACCATCGGAATCGATGCACCACAGGGCTACCTTGTTGTACGTACCAGCCGGGGCAAAGCCTATGAGCAGGAAAAGATTCTGGTGAAAAAAGCCGGGGAACACCTTACCATAAACATCCAGGAGATAGGTCTTCAGGGAAAATATCTGGTGGGTAGCTATGACCTGGAGATCCCCATCTACCCGCTGATGAAGATCAATGATGTGGAGATCCTGCAGAGTTACACCACCACTGTAGAGATTCCAGCTCCGGGATATGTAACCTTCAATACCGGGCAACCCGGGGCAGGGGCCCTCTATCAGCTTACAGCTTCGGGCGACCAGCAATGGGTTCTGAACCTCCAGGAGAACCGTAAAATCCAGACATTCTATTTGCAGCCCGGCACTTATCGTATCATTTTCCGCCGGGGCGATCTCAAATCAACTGCACACAGCATGGTCCGGGATTTTGTGGTACGTGAAGGGACCCCCGAAACCATAAAATTCTATTGAAATGGCCAGAGCAGCAAACTCGGGGCCCATTAAACCAAAAGCTTAACTGAGCGTCTAATCACCAAAGGTTGTAGCAATATGCCGGAATGGAACGACAGGGAGATTATTCAAGAGTTTAAAACCCCGGGCAATGAGGAGCGTGCATTTAACCATCTGGTGACAAGCTACCGGGAACGATTGTACTGGCATATTCGTAAAATAGTAATTGTTCATGACGATGCTGATGACGTGCTGCAGAATACAATGATCAAAGTATGGAAGTCCCTGGCTGGTTTCCGTGCCGAATCGGGACTTTATACATGGCTCTACCGCATTGCCACCAATGAGGCCTTATCCTTCCTGAAGCAAAAAAAGAAGAAGGCCTTTGCCTCCTGGGTGGAAGCGGATGCACAGATGAGCCAGAACCTGGTGGCCGATCCATGGTTCAACGGGGATGAGATCCAGTTGAAGTTGCAGCAGGCCATCCTGAAGTTGCCGGACAAACAGCGGATTGTATTTAACATGAAATATTTTGACCATGTGAAATACAAAGAGATGTCGGAAATCCTGGGCACCTCGGTGGGAGCCCTGAAAGCCTCCTACCACCATGCAGTAAAAAAAATTGAAACTATGCTGGAAGATGATTAAACCTTCCTTCAGCATAAAGGTCTAACCAATACCTCAATAAGAGATGAACATGGAACATAAAAAACCGGATTTGCTGCAGGAAGCGCTGAAAAATAACCCTTTTGGTGTTCCTGAAGGGTATTTTGACAGCTTTTCTGACAGACTGTTTAAGCGAATCAGGGAGGAGGAATCCTCCAGTGTTCCGGTACGAAAGATCGGAAAAACCACGCGCATTTTGGCCATGGCAGCAGCAGTAATGGCTGCGGCTCTTATCACCACTTCCATTATACGTTTTATCAACAACAGTAATGCTGGAGGGCTTTATCCCGATCTGGCGTTGCTGGAGGAGATGCAGGTATTGGATGATGACCGCTACCTCTATGAAATGATGGAGGAGTCGGCCCCCCTGGATGAGGATGAAGCCTTTGCCAGTCAGGCCATCGAATACCTTGCCATCAATGATGTGGAAATGGATCTAATTTTTGAATAAAAAACAACTATCATGAAAAATCGAGTTATATATATGCTTCCGGTCCTGAGCATCCTGTTTAGCACTTCGGGAATACTTCTGGCACAATCACAGGAACAGATCGAGAAGTTTAATAAAGAGCGGACAGCCTATTTCACGGAAAAACTGGAACTAAGCGATGCAGAGAGTAAAGCCTTCTGGCCCCTTTATGAGGATTTTCACAACCGGAAGATGAAACTGATTGAAGATGAACGAAATACCTGGTCATACGCCCATAAAAATGCCGACAATCTCACCGAAAAGGAGATTCTGGAGACCCTGGAGAAGGGCTATTCCCTGAAGAAGAAACAGCTGGCACTGGAAGAAGAGTATTACCAGGATAAATTTCTGAATGCACTCCCGGCCAAGAAGGTCCTGAAGCTGGGAAAGGTGGAGTGGGACTTCCGCCGTCACCTGCTTAACGAACTCAGGGGAAAGGGAAAGGGTCACCGCAACCAGAGAAAAGGTCAGGGATCAGGTACTGGTCCCGATGCGAAGAACCAGCTTCCCAAGGCAGCGGATCCCTGTATGCTTTAACTGCTATCGCATATCTTCGGGCGAGTAGTCCCGCATCATGATCAGATCCTCCGGCAGGTCCAGTTCCACCTCCTGTAAAAACTTAACAGTCTGATCAATATCTCGATACATCACCTTATCGTCCTTCACAAAAGAGACCCGTTCTCTATAGGCCTTCAGGAAGCCCTCCATAAACGGACTGGTGCGGGCCGGACGCCTGAATTCCATGGCCTGGGCCGCATTGTAAAGTTCAATGGCCAGAATACGCTCCAGGTTGAGCATCACCTGGTAGGCCTTGGTGGCTGCATTGGCTCCCATACTCACATGATCTTCCTGTCCCTGTGACGACTCGATGGAATCCACCGAAGCGGGGGTACAAAGCTGCTTGTTACGACTCACCATGGAGGCTGCTGTGTACTGGGGAATCATAAACCCTGAATTGAGTCCGGAATTGGCCACCAGGAAAGGGGGCAGGCCCCGGGTACCTCCAACCAGCTGGTAAGTACGTCTTTCGGAGATATTTCCTAACTCGCTCATGGCAATGGCCAGGTTATCAAGGGCCAGGGCCAGGGGCTGACCATGAAAGTTTCCGGCCGAGATGATCAGGTCCTCTTCCGGGAAAATGGTGGGATTATCGGTTACTGCATTAATTTCGTTTCGGAACACATAGGCCACATAGTTGATGGAGTCCTTGGAGGCACCATGAACCTGTGGAATGCAACGAAAGGAGTAGGGATCCTGTACATGGGCCTTGGACCGGTTAATCAGCTCACTCCCCTCCAGCAACCACCTGAACCTGCGGGCAGTAACCAGCTGTCCCTGGTGGGGCCTGATCTGCTGGATCAGCTCATGGAAGGGCTCGATGCGGCCATCAAAAGCTTCCAGGGAAAGGGCCCCAATGATATCGGCCAGCCTGGAAAGCTTGAAGACACGCAGACAAAGGTACACGCCATAAGCGCTCATAAACTGGGTCCCGTTTAACAGGGCAAGTCCTTCCTTGGACTTCAGCTCGATGGGATCCAGGCCCATTTCCTTCATCACTTCAGAGGCCTTTCTTCGCTTTCCCTTCACATTTACATCTCCCATGCCCAGCAGGGGCAGACTCATATGTGCCAGGGGAGCCAGGTCGCCCGAAGCCCCCAGCGAACCGTAGGTATAGACCACTGGCAGAATATCTTTATTATACAATTCGGCAAGACGCTGTACAGTGGACACCTGTACTCCTGAGTGTCCATAGGACAGGGATTGAATTTTCAGCAGGAGCATGAGCCGGGTAATTTCCTCGGGTATCTCATCCCCCACACCACAGGCGTGGGACATCACCAGGTTCTGCTGAAGCAGTCCCAGGTTCTCGTCCGATATCACCGTATTGCAAAGGGAGCCAAAACCAGTGTTGATCCCGTAGATGATCTCATCCTTCTTCTCCAGCCTGTGATCGAGGTAATCCCTGCATGTGGATATCTTCTCCACAACATCGTCCGACAGGACAATCTGTGTTCCTCCAGAACTGATCTCTTCAAATTTCTTCCACCCGATCTCTTCAGTAGTCACTAAATGCACCTTCTCCATATCCTTATAATTGAGAAATGTTATTTGGCAGAGGATATACGTTCCACCAGTTGCTCCGGTGTAAGCCGCTCTTGCATGCCTGTCTCCATATCCTTAAGGGTAATCATCCCATCGGCAATCTCCTGTTCTCCCAGCAGAGCCACAAAAGGGATCTTCCTGTTATTGGCATAGTTCATCTGCTTTTTCATCTTGGTCTGATCGGGATAAAGTTCAGAAGCGATCCCGCTTTTTCGCAGACGACCCAGAATGGGAATAATATGTTTTACCTCAGCCTCACCAAAGTTCACAAAGAGCAGCCTGGTATCCAGATCGCCCCGCTGTGGAAAACGCTCAAGCTGAAGCAAGACATCGTAAATTCGGTCGGCTCCAAAGGAAACGCCAACCCCCGATACTCCTTCCAGTCCGAATATACCGGTCAGATCGTCATAGCGCCCTCCTCCACAGATACTGCCAATGGCATACTCTGCCGATTTCACCTCCAGGATGCTCCCGGTGTAGTAGTTAAGTCCACGTGCCAGAGTAAGATCAAGTTCCACCTCGCTGCCCAGGGGATCTGCCTCCACATAGGCCAGCAGTGTGCGTACTTCTTGAAGACCTGCCATTCCGAGCTCTGAACCTTCCAGGAAACCCGCCAGAAAGATAAGCTTCTCAGCAGTACTTCCCTCCATCTTCAGCAAGGGTTCCAGCTTTGTGACCGAGTCCGGGCTCAGCCCCTTTTGCACCAGCTCTGCCAGGACCTTCTCCAAACCGATCTTTTCAAGCTTATCTATGGCCACAGTGATATCGATCATCTGCTCCGGTGCTCCAATGACCTCGGCACATCCCGCCAGAACCTTCCGGTTGTTCAGCTTGATCACCACCTTCAGACTCAGTGCCTGGAAAACTTCATCGATGATCTGGATCAGCTCAAACTCATTGAGCAGGGAGTTGCTGCCTATCACATCCACATCGCACTGGTAAAACTCCCGGTAACGGCCCCGCTGTGGACGGTCGGCCCGCCAAACGGGCTGGATCTGGTAGCGCTTGAAGGGGAAGTCTATTTCGTTTCGATGCTGCACCACATATCGGGCAAAGGGTACTGTCAGGTCATACCTCAATCCTTTTTCAGAAATTTTGGTGCCCAGTCGGCCAGCCGGGGTTTCGCTGAGCTCTTCGGGACTTAGTTTTGACTTAAAATCGCCCGAATTCAGGATCTTAAAGAGCAATTTGTCCCCTTCATCCCCATACTTGCCCATGAGGGTGGAGAGATTCTCCATGGCTGGTGTTTCGATGGGCAAAAAGCCATGAACCTTAAAAATCCTGCGGATGGTATCGAAAATATGGTTGCGCCTGGCCATTTCCAGGGGCGAAAAATCACGGGTTCCTTTGGGAATAGATGGTTTATCGGCCATTGATCAGGGTTCTTCTATTTTGTGGCCTTGGCCAGTTTTTTTAAATCGCTTAAGAGAAATGCATCCGGCTTCTTGGCATTGACCCTGTGGTAATCGAAGTAGTAAAACTTTGCATCTGTTACACCGATCAGTATCTTATATACCCGGGCATTCAGTTTCTTTCCCTCAGGCCCCACCTTATGAAGGATCACGGCGTTTTCATCTTCTTTCATGATCAGCTCCCTGATGGCTTCCCTGTCCACAATCTTTACTTCATAGGGATAGATGGCCTTCATTTTCGATACCGTTGAGATGTCCCTGGCTAATTCATCTTCGACCAGATAGAGGGTCTTTCCCTTTACATCGGACATGTTCCTGTTATAATAGTTGTAGACATTGTTATCGACCACCTGGGGATGCTCGGTAATCAACCTAACATGATTCTGAAGGAACCTGATCATGATCCCCAATTTATAGGAGTAGCTGTCCTCATCCACCCCGTAAAAGCTGAGGGGAATGTTGGCCACATCCTTCAGATCATCAAGGGAAATATTTGCCCCCCCCAGCGACAGACAGAGGAATTTGTAGCGGGTATTTGATTTGTCCTTTTCAAAGCTCACATCAGCGATGTAAAGAAAGGAGGCATTCTTATCCTTACTCTTATCAGCAAACTCCCCCATTTTGATAAACTCATAGTCGGTGATATCCCAGAACTTCTTCACTGCATCCTCAATCTCCAGGTTATAATCGGAAAGTGGATTCTCTGACAGAACCACATAGGTATGAGTGGTGTGAAAATGGTCCAGGTCCTCCTGGGTAGGACGATATTCTCGCTGAGCCTGCAGGTGAATGAATGGAACCATTACCAGCAGGAGGGAAAAATATTTTTTCATATGCAATCTTTGGATTAAATTATCAATATCAGTATGCTGGAAAATAGAGTGGATGTTTCTCATTATACCTGCGAATAAAGACAAACTTCATCTGCTTCTTTTTCCGGTTACGCAGAGCATGATACTCATCTGCCAGCTCGGGATCTTTCATCAGCAGCACCTCCACACTCTCGGTATCATACTCCATCACATCGCCTGTCTCAAAATCGAGCAGGTACTGCCTCAGGTCGGTACTTCCCTGATTGGACTGGGGCATGGAGTATCGGTTGTAGTAATAGGAGTTTGAGTAATAGGGATTGTAATAATATGGGTCGTAATAATTTGGATTGTATGTGGTTACTGTTGCCACGAAATGACAAATGCTTCCCATAAAACTAATCCTGTGAAATGCAGAACCCACATTGATGTAGAGAATCCCGTTGCGGCTGTAGCCCCATATTTCGGAGGTATTCATCACTTTTTTCACCCCGTTGTCATCGTAGATTACAATCTCCTTCTGGGCAGTGACCTTCTCATAAAATGCTCTGTCGAACAGATCCTCATCAGTAACAATACGGGCAGGGGGAATGGGATTGTTCTCCTTCACACTCTCAAAATTAGCAAAGAGTCCGTTCTTGAATTCATAGTCGGGCGAGTACTTCACCATGGCCACATCCTCCTGTGCCAGAATCAATGGACACAGCAACAGCATAAAAATGGTTATTGTCGCTTTCATCTTAAACTCTTTCCCTCTATAGATACAAAATTACTAACTATAATGTGTTTACGGCACAAAAATAGAGCCAATATTTTTCATGTTTGCTCATATTTTAACTTTCTTTGCTTTTCAAAGCCATATTTAGAAATATATGTTTCTGGACTTGATACAAAGGATACTCTCTTTCGGGGTAGATGAAAAAATGGAGCAGTTTGTGGTGAACAGGGCCAAAAGGATTAACTTCTTTTACATGATTCTGATCGTAATGCTCTCCTTGTCGGTTATCTGCGCCACCTTTACAGGCCTTTCTACCGTAGTCCTGCTTAACGGCATTGGACTGGCACTTGTCTTGCTCTGCTACTTTTATATTCCCATAAGCCGGAAAGCTAATCTGAGCAGTATGCTTGTGTTGTCGCTAACCGCACTCATTCTTTTCCATGGTTATCTTTTCAATATGGGCATATCGTCCATCCTGATTTTTGCCTTTTACCTGATTTTTCCATTGGGAGCAGTGAGCATAAACAGACGTCAGGGAATATATGTGACCATCGCTCTGGGAGTGATGACCCTTCTAGTGAATTCATTCATACCCGAGAGGGCTGCCATACACCTCGACCTCTATAACTCCCTGATTTTCTTTTCTTCCTACACCCTGCTGATTCTAATATCCCTGTACGCCGAACGGGTAACTAACGATCTCCTGACCAGTTTGCAAAACTCCAGGAACAAGGCGGAGGATAAAGTGATTCAGAAGGATGAATTCATTAGCAAGCTCTCCCACAAGCTTCGCACCTCCATCAGTAATATCGCGTTAATTAACAGTCTGGTTCATGACGAAAGACTGAACACCGAACAGCAAGATCTGATGGCGACTCTAAAGGCTTCCACCAATCTGCTTATTGAAGATGTGAATAATATTGTGGAGATTGCCTCGCCTGGAATAGTGGATTACCAGAAGAGTATTACCTCCTTCGATCTGACCTCGGTACTGGAGAAATCGCTTACTATTTTGAAATCGGGAGGGGGAACCGGCGATGAGGTCTCCATTTCACGAACCGACAATCTGAATCACTATATCATTGGCGATCCGAGCCTTCTGCGCAGTCTGATCGTAAATATCATTCACGGTGTAAATGATTACCGGGTTACTGAACATCCCATAGAACTACGGATTAAAAACCTAAAGGAATCTCCCAGCCGGGTGAGACTTGAGTTTGAGTTTTATGTGGAAACAGATGAGAGTGGTGCGCTGGTAGATCGTGTGAATTCGCTTTACCACGGCAATGCCAATCCCGGATCTGCCCTGGCCAATGCTTATAGCCTTTTGCTGGAAAGTGATAGTTTCATTTCGGCTGAAAGTAAAAACGGCGGTGCCACTCTTTGCTTCTTCCAGGACTTCACCAAGGACCCCACCAAGGTCAGCCATTCAAACTTCGAGACATCGCTGCTTGAGAAAAAAGGGGCCAAAAAACCAGGTACTGCACTGAAGGATGCCAAGATCCTGCTGGTGGAGGACAATGTCATTAACCAGAAGATTGTACTGATCAGCCTGAGCAAAGCAGTGAATCATATTGATGTGGCTTCTAACGGCAAAGAGGCTGTTGAAATGTTTACGAGCAAGCAATATGACCTGATCCTGATGGATATCCTGATGCCGGTGATGGATGGCATTATGGCCACAAAGAAAATCCGGGAAATCGAATCACCGGGCGACAAACACATACCCATTATTGCTGTAACCGCCAATGCACTGGCCGGGGACCGTGAGAATTGCCTGGCCGGAGGCGTGGATGAATACATTGCCAAGCCATTTACCACAGAACTGCTTATCCGGAAAATGAAAAACTTGCTGGCCTGATCCCAATAATGGTTTGATCGTCGATCTGCTCCTCCACACTTCCCATCCATTCGTTCATATTCTCTTCAAGCTTTTGCTTCTGCTCAACCATGGATAGCTTATGAATGGACATCAGCAGGTGCCTGAAACGCCGGTACTTGAACTTCTTCCCTTCCGGTCCGCCAAACTGATCGGGATAACCATCAGTAAATAGATAAAGTATATCTTCCTCCTTGATCTCTATCCGCTTGTTCTTAAATGTGCCCCGCTGAAGTCCGTAATCGGGCCCAACGATGATGCGATCACCCTTTAGTTCCAAAAGCTCGTTATTCCTGATAACATAGAGAGAGTTAAAGGCCCCGGCAAATTCCAGGACCCTGTTTTTATAATCATATGCACAGAGACCCAGATCAATACCATCCTTCAGAGCAATCTCTTCTGTATCTCCAAAAACCAGGTCGAACTGCTTATTCATCTCATTCAGGATGCCCGCCGGATCGAGAATTCCCATTCCCATGGTAATCTGTCTGAAAAGTTCCAGTCCCAAAAGTGATATAAACGCACCCGGAACTCCATGGCCTGTACAGTCGGCCACCGAGAAAAGCATCTTTCCACTAATCCTCCTGGCCCAGTTAAAATCGCCGCTTACAATGTCCTTGGGACGATGGAAAATGAAAGATTCAGGAAAATGAGCACGTAACTGCTTCGGTGTAATAAACAGGGCATTCTGGATCCGCTGTGCATAACTAAGACTCTGTTCGTAATTTTTGTAACGATCGTGCAAGAGATCTCTGTGCTGTAGCACTTTCTGAGAGGCCTGTTCCTGCTCCTGCAACCTGTAGTATTCGCTTTTATACTTTTGGCTCCTCTTCGTAACAAGCAGGATATGTGCCAGAACAATCAATAATAGAATACCTACAAAAAGTATGGAGTACTGGCTAAGTAAGTTCGATATAGTTCCGGAAATCCATTCCATGTTGATTATGACGAATGGGTGTTAAATTAGGACTAGATGGACAAATATAACTGGAAATGACTTAAGTCATAATACAAAAAGCCAAAAACTCCCCCCGGGAAAAAATAAAGGGCCATTCGTCGCAGCGTATGGCCCTTTATGGAATTATTCCAGAGCAGGATCTGTTTATCCTTCCTTGCAGTTTTTCGAAGTTTTGCCTCCTTTTGCTGCAACAGCCTTCAAGGCTATATCCTCCAGCATATCTGTGGTTACCGATTTGGGTCGTTCCAGCGGGTAACCAAGCGCACGGTCCCATATCAGGTTAGCCGTAATACCAATGGATCGACCAATCCCAAAGAGCACTGTATAGAACTCATATTCCGTAATTCCATAGTGCCAATGAATGATACCCGATTGAGCATCCACATTGGGCCATGGGTTTTTGGCCTTGCCCTGTTCCTTCAGAATGGGTGGTACCACATTGTAGAGCAGGTCGGTATACTGGAAGAGCAGATCGTCCTTCATATGGGTGAGACAGAACTCGCGCTGTAGTGTATAACGCGGGTCGGTCTTACGCAATACAGCATGGCCATAACCCGGTATCACCTGTCCGGCATTCAGGGTATTCCATACAAATTGTTTCATCTCTTCCTCAGTAGGCACCTGTCCGTCCATCTTCTCTACCAGGTCCTGCAACCATCTCAGGACCTCCTGGTTGGCCAGTCCGTGCAATGGCCCGGCCAGCCCGTTGATCATGGCTGAAATGCTCAGGTAGATATCCGATAAGGAGCTTCCTACCAGGTGCCCGGTATGCGCGCTTACGTTTCCACTTTCATGATCGGCATGAATGATGAAGTTGAGCCTGGATACATCATCATAAGGTTTTGGTATCCCCATCATATGTGCGAAATTGGCTCCCATATCCAGGTTTGGATTGGATTGAATGCGTTTACCATCGCGATAAAGCTTGGCATAGATGTAAGCGGCCACCTCGGGCAGCTTGGCCAGAAGGTTCAGGGAATCCTCAAAAGTGGGATCCCAGTAATCCATCTTGCTAATTCCTGCCTGGTACTTCTTGGCAAAAAAGGATTCACGCTGCATGGTGAGAATGGCAGCGGAAAAAATGGCCATGGGGGGCGAAAATGAAGGAAAAGCATCTATCACTTCGTAAACATAACGGGGAAGAATCCGGCGCTTTCTAAACTCATCGGCCAGATCGGACACCTCGCTGTCGGTGGGAATATCGCCGGTAAGAAGTAAGAAATAAAGCCCCTCCACATAAGGCATTTCCGCACCGGGTGCTTTGGGAAGCTTCTCAACAACTTCAGGCAATGTATAGCCGCGATACCTGATCCCCTCCTGGGGGTCAAGGTAGGATATATCGGTAACCAGACTTTTCAGTCCACGCATTCCACCAAGGGTCTGCGCAATGGTCACCTGATCCACCACCACATCACAATAATCCGTCATAAGCTTCCTTGTTCTTGGTCTCCACTCTTCGATTTTCTGGTGGAGTCTCTCTTTTAAGACTGACATACATTTAGATTTTTACAGGTGAAAAATAAACTTGGGCTTTACAATATAACATAAATATGCACATATGTCAATGTTTTAACGGCATCCTTGGCGAAGCAAAAGAATACCTGGTATATCTGCGCATTATCTTAGACAAGATAAACGGGATTTTGTTTCACAAAAAAAGGACCACTCTCCGCCGTGGCGGAGAACAGTCCCTCATTTTCTCTTTTGTTCTATCCTAGTAGCCGTAGACAGCTGTTTCTCCCAGCTCCTCCTCGATACGGAGAAGTTGGTTGTACTTGGCAATCCTGTCGGAACGACTCAGCGAACCGGTTTTGATCTGACCCGAGTTGGTGGCCACAGCAATATCTGCAA
>JAOZQY010000155.1 GCA_029931975.1 Bacteroidales bacterium
CGGAGGAGAGGCTGATTTTGATCGCACTGGTGTATGGGATCCCTATGTGATCTACCAGGATGGGGTATTCAAGATGTGGTATGGAGGAGGTGGGGGCAGTCAACCAAACTTCGGGTGGGCCTACGCCACTTCGACCGATGGCACCCAATTTGCAAAGCAGGGATTGATCGGGGTCGGCAATCCCACTGGTGTGGAGGACTGTCATGTGGTTTTCGACCGGGCTTCGAGCCTTTACTATATGTATTACTGGTACGGATGGGACGAACCGGAGGGACTCTACCTGGTAACTTCTCCTACCGAGACGGATTTTAATTTCAATAAAAAGATCCCCATACAGATAAAGGGTGACGGTTCCTACATGAAAAAATTCGGGCATGTACTAAGGGATGAAAAAGGATGGCACATGTTCTATTCCAATTTTGTACAGCCTCATTGCCCGAACAGCATCACCCGCTATGCATTCTCCTCGGATGGAATACACTGGGAATCAAAAAACAAAAGACTAATCAAAGGCCATGACTCAGAAGTGCTCAAAGTAGATGATGATCTGTACCTTATGTTCTCCAGCCCGCAGAATGGTTTTGACAGGGCCGATTGCGATATTCATCTTTCTGTGTACAATGGCACCCTGGAAAAACTGGCCGACAAAGCGCCCTTCTTCGAGCTTCCTGCAGATGGTAGTCTTTCGGGCAAGAAATTTACCCTGCAACTCCGGGATAAAGAAGAACTTTCCTTTCACTTTAAACCGGAGGGAGAAGTGATCCTTATGGAAGGATCAGAGAAAGCAGATCCTTATGTTCTTAACGCTTACTATACACAGGAAGGAAGTCAGGTAAAGATAAGCGGTGAAGGGATCAATCTCACAGGGAGTTACGATGGTAATATACTAACACTTAGCGATACTCATAAATCAGAATAGATTCTAAACAAATAAACCATTAGATATGAAAAAATTGTGTCTCTTGCTAATTGCATGTTTATCAGGAATAAGCGCTATCACCGCTCAGGAACCTGTGGCTCACTGGACCTTCGATGATATAAGGGTGGAAAGAAAAATTGTGGATATGGTACGGGGTGAAACCTATGTGCCGAAAGAGGTATTTGCCTACGTGAAGGAATCGGTCTCAGGGAAGGAAAATGAACTGAATGGAGTCTATTACAAGGTAGTGCCCGGGGTAGTAGGGAATGCTGCACTTCTGGATGGATATACGGCCTATCTGGAGCTTGAAATGGATTGGGACGATGAAGATAAAATGATAGGGGATCCGATCCCGGAGATTAAAGAGGATTTCTCCATTGAAACATGGATCGCACTGGGGGCATATCCAAAAAACATCTGCCCTATCCTTGATAACCGAAGAGAGGAGGCGGATGGTTACTACAACGGCTACAGCATGGAAATAGACGCCAATGGCAGACTGGTACTTATTGTGGCTACGGAGGGCAAATATGAAATAGCCATGTCCGACGAAACCATTCCATTGAACGAGTGGACCCATGTGGCTGCGACCTACTCGCGAAATGCAGGCAGATTGGCCGTCTATGTAAATGGAGAACTCAAAGATGAAACCTTTGCGACGGATGCCTTCAAGCCTACCGCAAGAGATTGGCATATTACATCCATGCTCATCGGTAAAAGCAGGGCCCCCATGCGTCCTTACGGAACCATCAGGCCGGAGGGCACAGAAAAATCCTTCACCTTTATCGACGGTATCCTGGATGAACTGAAACTTTATGATGTAACGCTTCCCGATAAGCGAATAACAAATATCTACGAGCATCTGCATTCTGCAGTAAAACCTGAACTACCGGAACGAATCCTGCCTTCCGGACCCCAGTCACCGGGAGCATTCCGGGCAGTTAATACAACATTGCGGTATTACGAGAGCTGGGACGCACCCTGGGCTATCAACGAGAATGCCGACATCGTGGTACAGTTCGATGAGACAGACTGCAAATTCGTGTTCTGGCATGGTACAAGCTATATTCCATGCTGGGTCACAGAAAACAATATCTGGTTCAATAATGGATTCAATGAGGGCTGGAACGATCATGGAAGCTGTGAACCTATGTCCGACAACAAGGCAAAATATTCCAGTGTCAAAATCGTTGAAAGCAATGATGCCCGGGTGGTTGTCCAGTGGCGCTATGCCCTGGTGGATGTACTTGGAACCTTTGCCTTTGAAGATCCGATTACCGGATGGGGCGATTGGACGAATGAGACCTTTACCATCTATCCCGACATGGTGGGTGTCAGGGAAGACATGCTTCTCAGTAACGCTCCGAACGCTGCACATGAATGGCAGGAAAGCATGATGGTCCTTGCACCAGGTGAACGGCCCTCCGATGTGTTGAACTTCGAAGCCCTTTCTCTGGCAAACATCAAGGGTGAATCTAAAACCTATTCCTGGGAGCATGAAACACCCCCACATTTCCCACCCTATCCAGAGGAACCTGTTGTACAGGTTGTCAATACGAAATCGAAATATCGCCCCTTCTCCGCACTCAGGCCACAGGATGATCCGGGGATTGATATCTACAGTGGGGAGATTCGAAGGGAGGTGGACGTGTTCCCATGGTGGAATCACTGGCCTGTAGCCCCCCGTCCCACTGACGGTCGCTATGCGATGTTCGAAGACCGCGCCGCACACGCATCAGTGTCACACTGGCTGTGGGAGCCCTTTAAGGTAACTGACCGTTCCATGACCAAGTTGATGCTGAATGGGATGACCGATAAGCCCGTGGAGGAGATGATCCCTGCAGTAAAGGCCTGGTCAAATCCTGCTGAAATCATCCTTTCAGCGGAGGGACATCGTGCAAGCTATACTCCTGAAGAAAAGGCGTATACGATCATACTTTCTGAAGAGGTTTCCAGCCTGGATTTCAGCTTGATTGGAACAGAAGACTCACCCATTGTCAATCCGGCTTTTGTCATTGAAAACTGGGGAAATGCAGGTCTTGAGTTGACTGTGAACGGAGAAAAAATAGAACGCGGGAAGGATTTCAGATATGGATTGAGAGAGTCACTGGACAATCGTGATCTGATCGTCTGGTACCGCATGGAGGCAGAAGAGAGAATGGAGTTCTCCTTAATAAAGAAATAGGAAAACCTTTCAGTTTATGTATTCGGGAGTACCAAGGTCAAAGACCTCTTCCTTTACTTAAGCATATTGCCATGAAAAGAAACCTATACCTCGCTTTACTGATTGTTTTCCTGATAAGTTGCACAACGAAAACAGCTGAAAAACCTACATATATCCAGGGCAGCTATGAGGCTGATTGGAGTTCACTTGCCGATCATGAAACTCCACAATGGTTTGAAGAAGCGGTACTGGGATTCTATTTCCACTGGGGCCCCTACTCCGTACCTGCCTTCGGATGCTGGGGAGGAAGGAACATGTACATGCCAGACGGGGGAACTTCGGAGAATTGGGGACATGTCGAAGATCAGTATGAGAATACCCATGATTATGTGAAGAAGGCCTATGGTGATCCTGGTCTGGAATGGGGATACAAAGATTTTATCCCCATGTTCAAAGCCGAGCAATGGGATCCTGATGCGTGGGCCGCATTATTCAAGATGGCCGGGGCAGACTTTGCTGGTCCGGTTGCCATTCATCATGATGGTTTTGCCATGTGGGACAGCGATCACCACGAATATAATGCAGGGGATATGGGACCTATGCGGGACATTACCGGCGAAATCCTGGAGGCCATCCGGAAACAGGACCTGAAAACCTTTGCATCCTTTCATTATTACACAAACTGGATCTATTTCAATCCCGGAAGAATGCTGTGCCCATATAAAACCGACGTGAATGATCCGAAGTATTCGGGACTGTACGGGCCAGTAAGGGATGTGAAGGATCCCTGGCAAAACGAACCCATTTCAGAGGCATTCCAGAAGGAATGGTACAAATGCGTTACAGAGGTAATAGATAAGTACAGTCCCGACCAGCTCTGGTTTGAGATCGGATTCAGCGATCCGGATGCCATCGGGGAGAACTATGTCAAAGCGAGCCTGGCTCACTACTTCAACACCGCTGAATTGCAAAACAAGGAAGTGGTTGTAACCCGGAAAGATGATGATCTTCCCTTGGATTGCTCCGTACTCGATATCGAAGCCGGTGAACTGGATTCACCCCGCGAAGTGGTCTGGCAGACTGATATTGCCCTGGGCCATAATCACGCCTGGGCCTATTCCCATGACGCGATTTGCAGGCCTGTGAATATGATCATCGATGAGATCGTCGAGCGGAAAAGCAAGAATGGAGTCACCCTGTACAGCCTGGCACCTCTGGCTGATGGCACTCTTCCACCCTCACAGGTGGAAGGACTTAAGGAACTGGGTAAGTGGATGGCCATCAACAAGGAAGCCTTGTATGCCGCCAATCCTCCGATATTTGTTGAAGGTGCTCCTAAGCTCTGGAAAACGGGAACCATGCGATTCCTGGCAAAAGGCGATTTCATCTATGCGGTAGAACTGGGCAACGAGATCATGGAAATGGAAGAGGCTGATTTATACTCTGCAAGCATCATCCCGGAGGCCCCATTTATAATTCCCGGGCTCAAACCTGTTGAAGGATCACAGGTCGTGATGCTTGGTACGGAAGAAGCGCTTCTCTGGCATATGGAGGGTGAAGACCTGGTTATCGAGAATATCCCCGATCCCCTGCCCTGTGAACATGCCTGGAGCTTCAGGGTGCGTTACAAGTAAATGTTTTCACTCTACCTCAAGCACGTTATATATGAGATCAAATCTGCTATTCCTGTTGTTCCCCTGCTTTGCAGGCATGCTGCTGACTTCATGCAACACGAATTCGGGGGAAAATGCCCGTATGATCGAAGCTTTGCTGCATCCGTCCGACTCGTTTTATGCCACCGGTGTGACGGAGCCCATAGTACAGTATATGGATCCCGGCTTCAAGGCCCCCCGGGAAGTTAGTAAGGTCGCCTGTGAGGTATATTTCGACCTGGTCCCCACGAAAATGCGTTTCAGCTTGCCCTGCTATCCCTGCCTGGTCACTGAGAACAACATTCACTATTCAAGCGGGTGGACTGAGACCTATGATCCGAGGGCTTCCAGTTCCTGTGAGATCCTCTGGGACAAGCAAGCACGCACTGCCAGGATGTGGATCGAAAGCCAGAATCCTGCACGCATTATCGTGCGGTTCCGCGCGGCCATAGCCGACCCGGATGGTTATGTGGGACACTCATATATTCCCAGCGGATCACCCTATGGAGCAGGTGACTGGACCGACGAATGGTACTACATTTACCCGGACGGGATGCACACCCGGCACGTAAGGATCTATACAGGACTGGCCGGACATAGCCTGACGGTCACGGATGAACAATTCAAGGGCATGGCACCAGTCAGGGAAATTCCTCCATCTGTGGTGCATGAGTTTCATGAGATTTTCATTTTTGGACAGGACAAGCATGTGCCGGGAGATGATATCGAACCTGAAGCTCTGACATTCATAAAAATGAATGGCGGCAGCCGAAACATTTCTTTTAAACCCTATCCCAGCGACT
>JAOZQY010000353.1 GCA_029931975.1 Bacteroidales bacterium
TTAAATAATTTCCTGTATATAGCTGGCTATTCGTTTCACCAGCTTTTTTGATTTCCAGTACCCAAAATGTGAAAGCAGATTCCAAAAGGTCAGAACACCCCCTGTATTTATCTGGATGTCAGTTATATTAGCATTAGCGTAATTGGAATTCAGTGGTTTAATGGGATAACCCATTGAATCGTTTTTATCGTAGTAGTTCTCCCAAATAGCTTTTGGTAATAATTCCGGTTCCAGGTAGGGTGATGGAAAAGTGATGGGTACCAGGGAATCGATCAGATGGGAGGCTGCAAAAATAGGGAGGTTGCTCCCAAATGTAAACAGACCTACAAGTGTTTCAAACCTTTCAAATGGTGAATTGCCCATTGGATCAGGGCCTGCAGCTTGTTGCCTGTCCCAGATATAGTTATTTATGATTTCAGTCCCCATGGATGATGCCAGGATGACCAGGGGAGCGTTACCAATGAGTATATTCTTTAAGGACAACATACTTTTATGAACCAGTTTGTGGGTTTCTGCATACCCATGACTCGGTAGATTAGGCTTTCCGCCATAGTTGATCAAATCGCCGATGTTGGAAATAATCAATTTACGTGTAAGAATTGACTTCAGCTTGATATTCGCGGCTTGCATTCTTTCCAGAACACTCTTCTGCTGCCCCTGCAAGGGTTCATACCAATCAATAATTTCATACTGGATATTTTCGGAATTAACACCTCTTCTGGTAAATTCCTTTTCTAATCTTTTCAAAAATTTATCCTGCCGGTCAAAACCTGATTCACCGGAACCACGAATTATAAGGACCCCCAACTTTTTGTTCATCTTTTAATTGTTGGTTTGGTAATAGTCCAAATTAGTCAAACACAGTGATTTATCCAAGGATTATAAAAAGTGAAATACTCAGAAATAACTTTTGTTATTTCTGAGTATTTCATAACTTTAATATGCCAGAATTCATTCTTTAACCCGAAAGCAAACCATTAGGTTTTTTTCGATGAAGATATTGTATACCCGCAATCCTTTCTCCCCGCAATCAATAATCAAACCTTTATCCAGTAGTGCTTTTACTGCACGGCTCATGGAGCTGGGAGCTGAAAGGTGGTATTTTTCAGTGAAGGCTCTTGACTGGGGAGCTCTTACATACCCTTCCCGGGCAATAGCGGTTAAGGTTTTCCATTGCAACTCCGGAAGGAGGAATTCCTGTTCACGAGCCATGGATTTATGGTTTTCAAGAATATCAGACCAGACCTGTTCATAGAGGGGAAAGTCGATCTCTCCTTCTGATTCACTGAATATGCGGGAAAGCACCATCTGGGTAAATCCGGTATGGCAGTAAGTATCATTGAGGATTTGCCTTATGACCAGTGGATCGTATTTCTTTTGAGATCTTTCAAGGAGGAGGAATACTTCACTTTCATATATATCCTGTTTGATCTCATGCAGTTCCATCATTTGATCAGTGAAAATCTCTCTCATCATGCTCTTTTTGCTACCGGAGAAAAGAAAGACAATCTCCGGGAATTCCTGCATAAG
>JAOZQY010000156.1 GCA_029931975.1 Bacteroidales bacterium
ACGGGACATTTCCGCCATTTTAACCTCCAGCATGATTTGATGAATACCCCCCACTTCCAGAAAATTGTTAATTTTCTTTTTTGGAACATATGATTGTGCAAGTGCCATTGTTTGTGCCAAATGTCCGGTATTGGACACTTTTCCATAAAGTGTAATTGAATCATTGGTGGCCATTACCTTGATATCTTTTTCATGGGGCATCATCCTGTGCAGGTCCTGTTTCAGCCTGGAAAGGTCATACTTGACTTCAATGTCAAAATATCGGACTATTTTTTTCTTCTTTTTCCATGACAGGGTGATATTGGTTACCCCGGCTTTTTTCCCGATAATCAGAATTTTATCATCTGGCAGAAACTTCCAGTCAGCTATTTGGGCAGATCCAATTTGTATCACCAATTCATCTTTGTCTTTTAGTAATTCTTGAATCCCGAGTTCCTCAAAACTTTTGATTTTGGATTTCCCGACAAACAGCTCTATTTTATCGGGAGTTACCGTATCCAGATCATTATCTAGGCCATTAATATTCCGGGCACTTGTATGAACAACGACAAGAAGCAAAAGAACACAAACATGAGAAACAATTTTACAAAATTTTATCAGCGGGGACATATGTAATATTTTCCTGGGCAGTGGTTAATATTTTATAGTTTAATACTTATTTTATCCATAATTTCAAGTCCCTTCATTGTTACAATGGTGGCTTTTGCAGGCGGCTTTCTATATTGTTTTTTCTTTACTTTTTTCCTGGGCCCTGGTTTCTTAGGTTCGGGTTTACTGGATACAATCTGTTTTTCAGGTTTTACATCCTCATCTGCCTTAGAAGCAAGCAATTCAGGAATCGTGATTCCTTTTGTGGGAACAGGATCTCCGTCTTTCATGCCTCTCAAAGCAAATTGAAGCCGGCCTTTGGTTGCCGCAAGCGTAAGCCTTTCTCCCTGTTCAGGGGTGACTTCCAGGGTATAGACGGCAACTGGAGAGGGTTCACCCTTGCCATTATCCTGGATCTGGGTGCCACTTGCAAGAACCAGAATATTTTCAAGAACAATTTTTGTTATATCAATTTTTTTTTCCGGTTCCCGTATGGTTACCAGGACATCAAGTCGGTTGCCTGGCTTAACAAACCCTGAAATACCTATCACCTTGTTACCCTTGACTGCAATTGCCCGTTTCCCTGAATCCAGTACAACTGAAACACCACCCACCTTTATATCGGTTGGGGCCAGCCTGTGCTCCACCACAAGGTCCCCTTTTTTAAAGGATGAAATTGCAATTCTGTTTTCAAGTGGAAGGGGGTCTTTGAAATAGCCCATGGGAAGACTTTTTTTTAAAAAAGTCTTCCGGGTTAACAATTCAGAGGTAAGTTTTGTTCCCCATGGAAAATCTTCTTTTACGACCACGACTTCAACCTTATCGGGATCTTTGATTTCAACCGCTTCAGGCGGCTTTTTTTTTGGCGTCATCCGTTTGTATAGAAAATAACTACCGCCCACGGCAATTAACAGCGACAGCACAATAGAAAAAATTGTACTTACCTTTCCCAAGAAAAGCCTCCTTAACTATTATATCGAAAAGTCATACCCGGCAATGGTCAGACCCATATAGGAGAATGTGCCAAGGGCAATCGCAATCCCATAACAAATTTTTGGTCTGTTTTCATTTACACTTACAGGCATATACTTTCTGGTCAATAAAAAAGCAAGAATTACATGGTAATGTTTTTTAAAAAAACCAGTAAATTTTTTTTTATTTAAAAATATAACCAGTAAAGCATAAATACCACCAAAAAGCGCAGTAAACAAAAACGAAATAAAGACGGCTTTTGCCCCAAGCAAAGAACCAACCGCCCCCATGAGTTTAACATCACCCGCCCCTGTTCCACCCATGATATACGGGAGGAATAATACTGCAATGCCGACAGCAAGTCCTGTTAAGCTGAAAATCAGGCCGTGGAACCCATCTGCATATCCATAAAAAAGCAAGGCTGACAAAATGGTTGAAAAAGTAAGTTTATTATGGATTTTCTGTTTATAAAAATCAAAAAATGCAGCAATGACCAATATAATGCTTAAAAACACAAAAACCATACTCTTTGCTTCCATACTAGATTTTAGTATCTGAATTTTATTACCTGAATTTTATTATCTGATAATTGCTCATGGCCTCATATTTTATAAATTGGACGAAATAGCTTTCCTTTTGATCCATCGATTCAGCTTGTGCTGCATCAAATGCCCGACAGGCCTGCTGTTAAACCTTTAATACGCCTTATATGATAAACCAAAATTCTGCGCTATTTCTGTCCAAATTACATTTGCGGTCCAGATATCATAAATATTTCCAGATTAAAACCGATTCAGGATGTCAGCCTTTAAAAAAAAGACAATTCAGTGTTTAAGCTATTTTAACTGGCAGCGCTGACTGCGGTTGCAACACTTTGAAACTTATCTTTTAAATCTGTTCCAAGGCCAGTGACAGCCGCTATAATTACGGCGGCTATCAATGCAACCATAAGGCCGTATTCAACCGCAGTCGCACCATCTTCATCTTTTAAGAAATTAAATAAAAAATTTACGAATTGTTTCATTGCTAATTCTCCTTTTGTAAATTAAAATTAAAAAAAATAGAACATTATTGCATATTTAATTAAATTTATGTATAATATGCAATATTAATACCAGCATTTAGATACATTATCAAAATAATTTTTGAATACAGTTTGAGTATTATGAGAATACTGTATATTACGAAAACATGTTTGAGCAGTCAAGGAATTAATTACATCCGAGGCAAATAAATTTAATTTTTGAGTTTTTATTTTTTTTGCAGAAAACAGCAGACTCATTTCACTGCGGACTTAATGTCCCACATAGAGAAATTTATTCCCTATCTTTGTGAACTTTATTGCCCATGTTAATAAAACTTGCTTTTTGCCAGTAAAAGTATGAAAAAGAATAAAGGGCTGAAATATATAAGGAGTTTTTCAAGAATCAAGGAACCGGGAATGAAGTTCATTGATAAAATAATTAAAGATATTATCGGGGGCATCAGAAAGAATGCTCTGCCCGGCGGTGGATTTTCAAATCACAAAAACGGCAGTTACCGTCCGGATGCAACATCCTGGGCTGTTATTGCCCTTTCAAATCTTGATATCAATGATTCATCAATTGATTCTGCCGGGGAAAAACTTAAAAGCACCCAGATGCCTGATGGCAGTGTGCCTCTGAAAATCAGTTATCCCCAGGCCTGGTGGCCCACATCCCTGGCAGTCATTGCCTGGCATGATAAAAAACAATTCCGGAATAACCAGGCAAAAGCCATTTCTTTTATGCTCAATTTTTCCGGTTTACACTGGGAACAAAAGGCCCCCCTTACCGGGCATGATCCAATGATCAAAGGATGGCCTTGGATTGAAAATACCCATTCATGGGTTGAGCCGACATCCTTAGCAATGATTGCCCTTGAAATAGCCAAGAGAAGCAAGCATTCCCGTTTTAAGGAAGCAAAAAGAATGCTACTGAACAGACAACTTGCTTCCGGCGGCTGGAATTATGGAAACACCATCGTCTTTGGTCAACAACTTCGCCCCATGCCTGAATCAACCGGTATGGCTTTAAGTGCACTGCATAAAAAAATTGATACGAAAACCATTGCCAAAAGCCTGGAGTATTTACAAAATGAAATTAAACATCTAAAGACACCCTTTTCATTGGGCTGGGGACTATTAGGCCTTGGTGCATGGGAGAGAACACCTTCCGATAAATCAAATTTAATTGCCGGATGTCTTACGCAGCAGGAGATCTTTGGACCCTATAACACGTTGCAGCTTTCATTGCTGCTGATTGCCCTGACTGCTGAAAAGGGATTGGTACAACTGGTACTGGAAAACCATAATCGTACATAAAAAAATGAAACACAGCAAAAGTACTATGATAAAAAAACCTTTTTTGACCCGAAGGGAATTCCTTGGAATCACCTTTGCCGGAGGGATCACTGCGTTCAGTGCGCTTAAACTTTTCAACCTGTATAAAAATTTCAAATACAGGTCAGAAACATTCATTGCAGGAGCTGATAATTATATAATAGATTTCTCAAAAATCATTTTAACGGGATTCAAAGAACTGAGAGTTACCCCAGGGGAAATTAAAAATAAACGCATCCTTCTAAAGCCTAATCTTGTTGAAACCCATGAAGGCTTAATCCATATCAATACCCATCCCCTTGTGATTCATGGCGCTGCTGAAGCATTTCTGACGCTGGGGGCAAAAAAAATTTTAATAGCAGAAGGACCGGGTCATTGCAGGGATTCATTGTTGCTGCTTGAAGAATCCGGTTTATCCCGGATTCTCAAAGAAAACCCAATCCAATTTATTGATATTAACTATGACGATGTTTATACTATGCCAAATATGGGAGGAAGATCCCGCCTGGAAAACATGGTATTACCGAAAATTCTCAAAAGTGTAGACTGGATCGTTTCCATGGCTAAGATGAAAACACATCATTGGGCAGGTGTTACTCTTTCCATGAAAAATTTATTCGGCGTCATGCCGGGAAGCTATTATGGATGGCCCAAAAATGTTCTCCACTGGGCCGGGATAAATCAGTCCATATTTGATATAAACGCAACTGTCAAACCTCATTTTGCAATTGTTGACGGGGTTGTCGGTATGCAGGGGGACGGTCCAATCATGGGCGAACCTATAAATTCCAGCCTTATAGTTATGGGACGCAGCCTCCCTGCAGTAGATGCCACATGTGCCCGTTTAATGGGAATTGACCCGTACAAAGTCCCCCACCTTGCAGCTGCCAATCACCAGCTTGGTACAATCAGCAAGGCATTCATACAGCAGCGCGGAGAGAATCTTTCTTCATTGAAAACCCATTATAATCTGATAGACGTTATACCTGCTCAAAAGGGCATTCGGCTTTGATTGAAGCGTCTGTTAAACTTTATCGTTGATCAAATAGTATTTGCTTAATTGTTTTGGCATGATAAACTGAAAATAATTCACTGCAAATAGTAATATTGGATAGTGGAATGAATCTAAAATAGAAAAGTAAAAGCATGAAAAAAGCAATTTCAATAGTTATTCCAGCGTTTAATGAAGAGGATGGAATAAAATCAGTCCTTTGTGAGTTGGTTGAATGTCTGAGGGATAGCGGTTTAAAACATGAAATTATTGTAATCAATGATGGGTCTTATGATAATACCGGATCAATTGCTTCATCCGTACCTGGTGTCAGAATGGTTGAACACGATAAAAACCGGGGGTATGGTGCATCCTTAAAGACAGGTATTCGATATGCAACATATGATATTATATGCATAACTGATGCGGATGGCACATATCCAAACAACCGTATTCCAGAATTATTTACTCATATGATAGACGGTGATTATGATATGGTTGTGGGTGCCAGGAGATTGAAAGATTCATCTTTGATACGAAGACCTGCAAAATGGTTTATCCGCAAATTAGCAGAATATATGACAGAAGAGACAATCCCTGATTTTAATTCAGGGTTAC
>JAOZQY010000157.1 GCA_029931975.1 Bacteroidales bacterium
GAGATGAAGGAGATTACAATTTTAAGCGGTAAGGGAGGAACCGGAAAAACATCCATCACTGCAGCTATTGGTTCCATAGCCAGTTCTGTTGTTTTCTGTGACAATGATGTTGATGCGGCCGACCTGCACCTGATCATGAATCCGGCGATCAGGGAGGAACATATATATTTAGGGGGCTGGTCGGCATCCATTGATCAAAGCAGCTGCATCGATTGCGGGATATGTACTGATCACTGTCGCTTCGATGCCATACACCCCGACAGCCTCGGTAAACTTGAAATCAACCCATTTAAATGTGAAGGTTGTCGCTTATGCGAGCGGCTCTGCCCTGTTCAGGCCATCTCATCGCTCCAAAGCACCAATAACAACTGGTACGTATCAGATACACGATTCGGCACATTGGTCCACGCAAAGATGGGGCCGGGTGAAGAAAACTCCGGTAAATTGGTTTCAGTAGTGCGTAAGCGGGCCAGGGAACTGGCCATAGAAGAAAATGCCAGATATTTGATAAATGATGGGCCTCCAGGCATTGGATGTGCAGCCATTTCCTCCCTTACAGGAACAGACCTGGTCATCATAATCATTGAATCCACCATATCCGGTTTGCATGATGCCGGGCGTCTGTATGAGCTTGTCCATTCCTTTTCCATACCCACTTATGCCCTAATTAACAAGTTTGATGTTAATCCGTCAAGCACCGAGGAGATCGAAGAATTCCTTAAGGATAAATCAATTCCTATAATTGGAAAAATTCCATTTGATAAACACATGGTCAATGCTATGGTACAAGGTAAAACCATTGTAGAATACAACGACCAAATCGAAGCATCCAAGATCATCACAGCTGCTTGGGAAAAATTAGAACGTCACTTAATATAAGACACCATGGAAATCAATATTGCATTTGCACTTAGTCACAAAGGCGTCTTTGAGAAAAAACACTTTGGAGATGCTGATAAATACCAGATTTATCATCTCTCCAATGAGACATTCAAATTGCTCTATGAAGAAGAAAATCCATTCAAATCAATGGACGAATCTTCGAGTCACGGAACAGAAAAAAAAGCTGGTAACATTATTGATTTCCTGGATCAAAAAAACGTCTCGGTAGTTGTTTCCAGAAGATTTGGCCCCAATATCAAACATATTGGCAAACATTTTATACCTGTAGAGGTTAGTGAGGAAACACCAATTAATGTGCAGCCAATTCTATTGAAACACATAAGGTGGCTTCAGGAAGAATTGGATAAGCAAGCTGATTATTACAATAAGTTTGTGATCAATAAAGGAATTCTAAAACTGTCAATTCCAAAACCCAAGAATAATAATGAAAAAAGAAAGAATTTATCCTGATTCAGGGGTCGAGCTTAGTCCATTTATGTCCAGACACTACGACCGGGTTCTGGCCTTAGCATCTATGGGATATTATCCGAAATCCATCATCCGGGCTATTGAGGATATGCAAATTCAACCCGGTGACCAAATCCTTGATTTGGGATGTGGGACCGGTTATAATACCAGTTTAATGGCATCCTATTTAAACGGAACGGGAAGTATTCACGGATTGGACATCTCTGATGAAATGGCTCTTCAGTTTCAATCCCGATTTTCTGATAAAAGCCATATCACATTCGAAAATCAACGCATTGATCTTCCTTTTCAGCTGGATAAAAAATTCAACATAATTTTCATAAGTTTTGTGATCCATGGCTTCCCTCATGAAATGCGTCATGTGGTGATTGAGAACGCATACAGGCATCTTGAAAAAGGAGGTGCATTTTATATCCTGGATTTCGCTGAATTCGATATGAATGCCATGCCCTTCCACCATCGCGCCATCTTCAAAGCAATTGAATGTAAATATGCTTTCGATTATATCGATCGTGATTGGAAGCTTATCTTGAAGGATAAAGGATTTACTGAATTCACTGAGCATTTTTATCTGAAAAAGTACATGAGGTTACTAAAAGCGGTGAAATAGACCCTGATGGAAAAACGGATTCTCATCGCCATACTGATAATGGCATCTGCCCAACTGAATATAACAAGTCAAAACAGGACCACCGGTATGAACTATAAACCCATTGGAATCATTCACACAGAATACTCCCCGGAAACCGGTGCCCCCCGGCAGGGAATCCTGGTAGCTGACAATTCAGGAACCATTGAAATCTTTCCTGAATACAGGCAGGCCTTAACAACACTTGATAGTTTCGAGTATATCATTCTGATTTATCATTTCGACAAGGTCGAATCGTGGGATCCGGTGGTAGACCCCCCTGCATCTCACCATGATTATGAATTTGGTTTATTTGCAACCAGGAGTCCGAAACGGCCCAATCCCATCGGATTTTCAGTGATCAAACTTGAAAAGATTGAGTCTGGACATCTTTATGTAAGGGGCATCGATGCCTTCGATGGAACACCTGTGTTGGATATCAAACCTTACCTGCCTTCCATTGACTGTGTGAAAAGTGTGCAAAACGATTCCATGGAGCACCGGCTGGGACATCATGATGAGATTTTCATAAAGGATTCATCCTTTTATAAATAGTTAGATTTCAGATCAAGTCCTAACTATTACAGAAAACTATTCCATAAAGGAAGCGAATATGGTGCGCCTGAATATTGAGCTTGTAAAAGTCGACACAGACGAAATGATATGGAGCGAACATCTGGAAGTTGATTTTAATAGCACTTTTGAGCTTCAGGATATTGTTTCGCAAAAAGTAATTGAAGGACTGAATATTCAGTTTTCGCAAACTGAACTGGCCCAAATTGGGAAAGACATTCCCACTAATCCCCTGGCTTATGAATATTACTTACGAAGTATCTCTTATCCATAAACCAATGAAGGGGACCGGATCGCCATCGAAATGCTTAAAAAATCCATTGAGTTAGATTCCACATACGCCCCGGCATATGCTCAACTTGGAGACCGCACGCATAGGCTTGCCCAGTTTGGATTACATGATCCCGAAGAAACAAAAAAGTCTGAGAACTTTTTTTTGAAAGCATTATCTCTTAATAAGGAAAATATATATGCACTGGCTGGTTTAGCTAATATTTATACAGAGACAGCAAGAATAGAGAAGGCTGTAGAACTTACGAGACAAATACTGGCGATTAACCCTGGAAATGCCGAAGCCCATTTCACCCTTGGCTATATATACCGGTATGCCGGAATGAATGATGAGTCTGTTCAGGAAATGGAAAAAGCTATAGCCATTGATCCAAAGAATCCCGGATTCCGATCAATCATAGTCACCTATAAGTATGCTGGTGAATTTGAAAAATCATTTGAATCGGCAAAGCTTTTTAAACAAAGCGATTATACACTTGGGTATCAAGGTGAATTTCTTTTTCGTATGGGAAAGGAAGACCAGGCTGTCGAATATTTTATTCACTGTATTAGCACGAATCCTGATGGGCTACAGGCACTCTGGGTAGGCTGTATGAAGGCATATATTGAAGGAGATACAGAGGTGGGACTGGAGGCAGCCCGACGATTTGAATTAGTCAAAGTCGTTGACGCCGAAGCATGGTACCATTTTGCCGGCAATTACGGATTGCTGGGCGATAGAGATGGATGTGTCAGAGCACTGCAAAGGGCCGTCGATGGGGGCTTTTTCAATTATCCCTTCATGCTTAAAGATTCTTTCCTGGATTCTATGAGAGAGGACGAAGAATTCCTAACCGTTCTTCAGGAAGCCAGGGCTGGATCTTTTTCGTCCCTTTTCGCATTGATCCCTTTCGGGCAAGAGAGAAGAAGTAGCTTATCAGTTTATTTGTTACTTTGGTTTTAGAGGAAGAATGAACTCATCGTAACTATTGTGTGGGAATAGACACTGAGGAAAACTTCTGGAACATATTATTTGATCCAAACATGAAAAACATCTCGTACATACTGGTCCTGCTTATCGGAACCCTGGCTCTTTCGGAATGTACAAATTCCTTCCCATCGACAACAGATCGGGCAAGCTATATCACCTCAGTCGAACAATGGCAGCAGGAACGGTTTGAGGGCCTGAAAGGCCAGGAAGGCTGGTTGAACCTGGCCGGGATCTACTGGCTGAAGCAGGGAGTACAAACCTTTGGGTCCGATCCTTCCAACGACCTTGTTTTTCCAGCCAGAGCACCGGCATTTATGGGCTCCCTGTCCTTGGAGGGGGAAAAGGTACATCTCGAGGTGAACGCCGATGTGGACCTGTTTTTCGAAGGGGAAGCGGTACAGGAACTTGAACTGCGTTATGACAGCTCGGGAAAGCCTTCTTACCTGAGCCATGGAGACTTTGCCTGGTACATCATGAAACGGCATAACAGCCTGGCGATCCGGCTCAGGGATTATCAAAATCCGGCCCTGGAGGCCCTGGACCATATCCCCTCCTATCCCATCGATCCGGAGTACCTGGTGGAAGCAGAGCTTATTCCCTTTGCGGAAGCAAAAACCATTACCGTAGCCACTCCCTTCCAGGACTACACCCAAGCGTATGAATGTCCGGGCGAACTTCAGTTCAAACTCAGGGGAAAGAAGATGATCCTGCTCCCCTTTACTTCCGGGGAGGAGTATTTTATTATCATTTCGGACGAAACATCCGGACTGGAAACCTATGCGGGTGGCCGGTTCATGTATGCCTCAAAGGATGCCGGTGGAAAAATCCTCCTGGATTTCAACAAGGCCTACAATCCCCCCTGTGCCATCACCGAGTTTGCGGCCTGCCCGATGCCCCCCCGGGAAAATCATTTGCCAGTGAAGATTGAGGCGGGGGAGAAGGCCCTTTCCTTACACGCAGATGCCTTGTAAATGCTCAGCGATCCACGATCTTTCGAGCCGAGCGATAGTCCCTGAAAAAATCTTCCGGTTCTTGTCCAGCACACCCTTCACACCGTGGTTGAACCTACCCTGAGAAACCAGACGGCAAATTAGGCTATAATGAATGTAATAATTTGCCGGAATGATGCAAGAAAGACAAAAGCCCTTGAACCCTCCTTTGCATGAGGCAATGCTCTTCAGCAGTTGTTTAAGAATTGTTTAATATTTACATGGAATACTAGAACAAAACACTCCATATTTATTGGAGCCAGGAATTTAATCATAAAATGACCCTTATAAATCATCGAGATACTGCCTGCACTATGCTAGCCATAGCCCAGGTAAAGACTATCCAATACATACTAAAAATCTTGTAGTCTTACCTTCTTTAGGCGTAGCAGGTCTATTGTTATGCAGCAATTGTCAGTAGAATAGATGTTAGGTTGACAGGATAACCATCAATGCTCAAAATTGACCGATTCGAAAAAGTGTATCTTTGTTCTAAATGACAAGACAGGAGGATAATAATGCTAGTGATATTGATATCCTTGTGAGGTTTCGTAACAGTCCAAGTCTGTTAGATCTTGCTCTAATTCATAGGGAATTGTCCAGTGTTTTAGGTAAAAAGGTTGATATAGTCACTGAATCTGCATTGACGAACAAGAAGCTGAAACAGTATAG
>JAOZQY010000354.1 GCA_029931975.1 Bacteroidales bacterium
GTAATTTCGAATCATTTGTTCACATTTTACCCTTTTAATGACAATATTGTGCCACAATAGATATCATGCTGTTATATTGTATTTTAGCATTAATTTATGAAATGTCGGTGTCGGAAATTCCGACACATCGTGTGCGTGAATCCAACAATGTCTTAAATTTACATCAAACTGCATTAAAAACTCATAGATGGCCATGAAAGAGGGCTCCATACTGATTGTGGATGACAACAGCGACCTGTTGATCGCTCTCAGGCTAATTTTGTCTCGCACTTTCAGCACCATCGACACCCTGAAAAGTCCCAATCTGATTCTCGCCACCCTGGAGAAACAGGCCTACGACATCATCTTGCTGGATATGAATTTTAAAGCGGGACAGAACACCGGTAACGAGGGAATTTTCTGGATGAACAAGATTATGGAAAAGGACCCGGATGCCACGGTAGTTTTTATCACCGCATACGGCGATGTGGAGCTGGCCATCAAATCCATGAAAGAAGGGGCAGTAGATTTTATATTGAAATCCTGGGACGAACAAAAGATCCTACTCACACTTCAGAGTGCATACCAACTGAGAAAAAGTAAGATGCAGGTATCTCTGCTCAAAAAGAAACAGGCCCACCTTTCCGCTGAACTTGATAGGGACCATTCGGTTTGTTACTGCCACTCTGCTTCCATGAAGAATTTAGATATATTGGTGTCAAAAGTAGCTGTCACAGACGCCAGTGTATTGATCCTCGGAGAGAATGGGACAGGAAAAGAAGTGGTGGCCAGGGAGATACACAGGCTTTCCGGAAGAAAGAATGAAATCTTTATGAAGGTCGACCTGGGGGCTATTCCGGAAACCTTGTTTGAAAGCGAGCTCTTCGGACATGTAAAAGGAGCTTTCACCGATGCCGGTGAGGATCGGGATGGCCGCTTTGTAATCGCCTCGGGCGGGACTCTCTTCCTGGATGAGATCGGTAACCTCCCACCAGGATTGCAGAGCAAGCTGCTTTCGGTCATTCAGAACAACGAAGTTTACCAGGTGGGATCTTCCATTCCCAAACCCATTGATGTGCGGATCATTTCAGCTACCAATATGCCCCTTCAAAAGATGATCGAAGAGAAGTCCTTCAGGGAGGACCTCTACTACCGGATCAACGCCATTGAACTGGAGATCCCGCCACTCAGGGACAGGAAAGAGGATATATCCACACTGGTAGCTTTCTTTTTGAAGAAGTATAGTGATCATTATCAAAAAGCGGGACTAAAGCTTTCAAGCAGGGCCAGTGAGCAATTAATGTCCCATGCCTGGCCAGGAAATATCCGGGAACTGGAGCATACCATTGAGAAAGCGGTAATCCTTTCGGAAAAGGGTCTGGTTTCCCAACTTACACTCACTCCCAGGTTGAACAGCGACAGGACATCCACTACCACTACCACGTTAAACCTGGAGGCCCATGAGAGAATGGTAATTCAGCAGGCATTAAAAGAGCAGCAAGGAAATGTCAGCGCTACAGCAAAAGTACTGGGGATCAACCG
>JAOZQY010000158.1 GCA_029931975.1 Bacteroidales bacterium
TATATGGATTCACTTTCCATCCCTGACCGAGATCGCGTGCAGCGTGTGCAGCATTCCCTTCTTCCAGTGTAGCCATTCCCCCTTTACCTTTCTCTCCGGTAAAGTTCTCAGGACTGATGGACCGGGATTGGGCATCCGACATGCGATACAGATTCCCCATACTCAGATCCAGGCCGTTGTACTTTTCAGGCTCTTCTTTACAGGATGGGAGAATAAGGATAAGAGCCAGCAGGAAAATAAATGTTTGTTTCATAATCTTATCTATTTAAGGGTTAGTTATATGATTACACATGTATTACGTTTTACTCAAAAGGAGTCATTCGCTCAGCTTTCAGATAATTCGCAAGCGTGGTTTTCATTTGCTCAACCACTTCAGGGAATTCAATATAGAGATTTCTCTTTTGTGTAGGGTCAGCTTCTAAATCATAAAGCTGTGCAGGTGGGGCATCAATCCTGAGTTTGCCATTTTCAATATCACTGTTTACCTGTTGCGTAAGCAAATGTGCAGCAGGTCCTCCCAGCATATGAGATCCTATTTCAGCCCCCCAGAATCCTCCGCTTCCCTGGGCACCGATATAGATCCATTTTCCCATGCGCAATGCAATATTATCCTGGTCAAATGGCGAAATCACCAACTGATCCCTGACAGGCTCTGATGGTTCTCCGGTGAATGCCGGAAGCATATTGTAGCTGTCCCTGCCTTCATCAGCTTCTAACTTCCTATTCACGATTGCGGCAAGTGTTGCAAGTATATCAACATTGCTGATCAGCTGATCCGATACTGTACCTACTTCTATTTTTCCGGGCCATCGTGCAATAAACGGGATACGATGCCCGCCTTCCCATGCACCAAATTTAAAACCAAGAAGATCACCATTTAGCTGATGTCCCGCTGTCCATGCCTCCTGACCTCCCATATTAAGCATACCCCCATTGTCGCTGGTAAATATAACCAGTGTATTGTCTGCGATATCCAGATCATCCAGTGTTGAAAGCACTTCCCCAACTATCCAATCCAACTCATGAATAAAGTCACCATACATACCACAATCGCTTGTTCCCTTAAATTGGGGAGCAGGAGTAAAAGGATGGTGAATGTTTGTTGTTGCATAATAGAGGAAGAAAGGTTCTTTTTTATGTGTCTTAATCCATTCTATAGTCTTTTTTTTCAGGGTGGTGCCAACCATTTCATCTTTATAAAGGGCATGTGCTGCTTTTGCTCCCCCAATGTCAATAATTAAGGGCTCTTTCAAAAAAACTGCCGTTGTGGTTCCATTTCGAAAGGGATATTCTCCGGTCAATAATGAATACCTGGACGGAGTACAAACTGCGGATGCCGAGTGCGCATCGGTGAACATACGTCTCTGTTTTGCAAGACGATCAATATTAGGTGTTTGAACCCCGGTCGCCCCATAGCAAGCAAGGTCTCCATAACCTAAATCATCTGCATTAATTATGATAATATTTGGCTTCTCTTTTTCAGGAGCAGCGCATCCGGTACACATGAACAAGGCTGCTGCAATAAGTCCAACAAATAGACTTCGCAAAGAATATCCTCGAATTATTGTAGTCATCATATATTTTATGAGATTTTAAAAAGCACTCCCTGTCCGGTGTTTAACCACTCATCCCTGACTTTCACCATCGGATAAGTCTTTCCATCTATTGCCGAAACGATTTCAATTTTTGCATCGCTATGCAAGCTCAGTTCAAATTTTGTTGATCTCTCCAGACTGATATTCACCACCATCATGTAATCTGCATCTTTTCCTTCAAATTCACCAATCATCAGCGGAGCATCGGATTTAGCAGTTTTTACAATTCTACCCGGCAAACCAGTGCAAAGTTTTGCAGGATGGGTCCCCGAAAAGTAGACTCCTGTTGATTTAGTTTTCAATAATACAGGCCCCAGTACTTTCACCTGCCTGTTCACCTCTCTTAAATAGTACCAGGTTAAGCTTCTATTTCCATCAAAATCAACCGGTGTATGAAAATAATCTTTGTGTGTCGAAGGTAAAAATGTAAACCATGCAAGTCCACTCACTCCGGCTGCAAGCGAAGTAAAAGCCTGAAGGCTAAGATTTGCTAGAGATGGAATCGTTGTAAAAGGACGTATTTGATTGGCAATGATCGTATTCCAAAATGGTATTCCTTTCTTCAATGCGAATTCACGACCCATCAGCAGATTATCATAGTAATATGCTGCTTTTATGGGATCCCTTTGATCCATGGAATACTGAATGGTATAATTATCCCAGGATAAAATGCTAGGATTTATCTCCCTGAAAGTACGTTCAAGATATTCTGTATAAGAAGCAGTTCCAACAAGCTGTGGCTGTTTTTCAACAACCTCATTGCCAAACAGATTCATATAGGCAATAATATCCGGAGCAAGTCTTTTTATCGTTGACACAATTCTCCCGATATTCTTAAAAGAACCTTCAACAGGCTCATCAATAGCATACATGCCCATCATGGCTTTGCTGGAGTTGGCTTTTGTGAGACAATTCTTTACTAATCGCTCCATATCCTCATCTGAATATTGCGACCAGTCCTCTCGCTCCTTATGAGGTCCTCCAGGTATGGTTACTATTGCCTTGAGTCCCAACTTCTCACAAATAGCCAATTTTTCCGGAGGCACATAGCCTGCTACAGTATAGTTACAATCTTTGATGCTGCGAATAATTTCATCTGTCTTTGCATCCTCAACTGCAGGTTCGTCCCAGGGCATAATTGGGAAAAATGCTTCTTCTGATAAAGCTTCTTCATATCCATTTAAGTAATTATTACTGGCACTTGCTGAAGAAAACGTAAGGCCTGCGCCTCCAATTCCCACTGTTCTGATAAAATTTCGCCTGTTTACATTTTTCATGTAATTGCCTTTTGTTACCTAAAAATTCAGTTACTGTCCGAAATCAAGTGTAATGTCCGACTCCTGGTCCTCTGCCACGGATCTTACCCCTACAATTTTCTTCATCTTGCCGGTTCCCGGTTCCCCGATCCAAACGGTATACTCGCCCTGCTTAAAGACCTTTGGTCTGATGGCATTGGTTTTAGCCCTGTAAGTATAGACAGTTTCTCCGCTTGCATCTTCAATTACCCGGACCACCGGAGGTTTTTGTAATCCGCTTATCCTGAAAGTTGGAAGGTAAGCCACAGCCTTTCGACCGTAATTATCAGCCATTTGAATGGTTCTCGGCCACCCTTCATATTGTTCGGCTTTTGGATCATTGGGAATTTCAAAGCGCGGCCAGCACTCCATGGTAATCTCCTGTGACTTTTTGTTCAGCCTGATAATGCCATATCCGGTTGCCCTGTCGTAAAGCCCTGCAGGCTCCCTGCCGCTTGTGTATGGATTGGAGGCTGCCCATACATTCATCCGGTTACCAAAAGCATCCATATGATTTCCTGTATAACCCGGCATTCCATCCACATGATTGATCCCTGTATCTTTTGTGAACCAACGGCGGGGCGCTATGTTTCCAATGGCCGGAACACAGAATGAGTACCCGGCATCGTCCCATTCATCCACACCATGATGAACAATGGTACCCAGATGCTGATCCCCGGCAATCATAAAAACAAATCCTTTTCTTAATTCCTCAAGAGCGCTGTTCCGCCCACTCTGAGGCCATCCGTTTGTATCAAAATCCTTTGAAGGTGAATAGCCGGATGGCTCAAGCCCTCTGGGATAATTCTTCAGCCGGTCCAGTTTGAGACCATCTTCACCAGAGGGAATTGAATTTGCACAGGCGAAAATTGTGGCAGACAGGGCCACTTTCATATCCGTTCCCTTCCAGTCAGAGGCCCATGTTTCAATAAATTCCAGCTGCCTCTCCCCCAGCAATACAGCATCGGGGCGATCTGCATCTTTCACATCATAAGCACTGTTCAAAGGAAAGCCATTCCTTACATTGGCCTCAGGCAGCATTGGCCTGGGTGCCGATTTGAATTTTCGGTCTTCCAGAATCGCAAATCCAATTCCACCATAGAGTATATCGGAATAATAGACCTCTATACCTTGCTGTACCGGAGCAGGATCCCATGGGTCAGGCAGGTGGCTGCACTGAGATCTCTGCACCATATTTACCCAATCGGCCGGCATCTCATAACCTCCCCCGTCATGGCGATAGGCCTGTGTCATATTTTGATATTCATCAGGAAGCTTTGTGATCATCTCTTCCCAGCTATCTGCTTCAGGCAGATCACGTGCTTTCTTCCCTCCCTCACCCCAGTAGTTGATCTGGTAAACATCGTGATCGTCGGTGATACAAACCGTAGGTAGGTTTCGTGTCAGATCACCGTGTGCCCAGCAAAACAGCAGCCACTTGTTCAGATAATCGAGATAAGAACTGTAATTTCCGCTTTTATCTGCAGCAACAAAGCTCGATTCATAGACCTGATCGCCAGTATAAACCAGCAGATCCGGATGATGCAATGACACATTCCGGTCCATATCCTCATGTGGAAACCACATGGTGTTGTGTGAGAAATCATAGAATTGCGTACCTGCTCTCCAGTCCTGGATGCTCTTCCCGTTGTAATTCCCGGTAAAAGCCGCAATGACAAACTCCTCACGGGAGTCCGGATTCTTTGGTATCATTCCATTATAGTAGGATCTCTCCTTTTTTCCGCTTCCATCCAATAAATCATAACGAATTCTGAATTCATGATCCAGGGCATCGTTCCATCCTTCTACCCTGAAGGGAGCAGTCCATCCGGGTTCAATGATCCGGCTTTCAGCAATTCTAGTCCATGAGCGGCTCCCGGATTCCCTGACCTCAAGGAATGCTGACATATTATCACTCTCTCCAAGCGAGGGGAACTGGGCAGTCAGCTTCAGCGTGTTGCGGCTTACAGTATATAAAACGCTTAATACAGGCCCCCAGGCCCGTTCATCATGCGCTTCAAGTTTGCTGCCGCCGGCCTGCCAGTTCCGGAACCAGAAAGATTGATTGTTTTCATCTGCACCATAATGAGCAACCAGTGCAATATTTCCCGACAATTTATCTGCCGGAAGATGATCCGCCCTGATGGATGCCAGGATTTCCCCATGTTCATCAATTGACGATAGAGTAAGGGAATATCCATCCACACCAGGTTCCAGAGAAATTGCAAGCTTCACAACCTTACCCTCCCTGAGGGATACCTGTCCCTCCATTTTTGTTATGACCGGAAGAACTTTCAGACTGTCATGGTTATCAATGATCACTAGTTGACCATCCCCTCTTATCCCTGCCAGATAACCCGCATTGTTCCCATAACAATTATGGATCTGTGCCCTGGCCTTATAATGAAGGTCGAGATTACCGGCGGCGATTAAAAATCCATTGATTGAATTGGATCCGGGCTCGTTATCACTACTGATCAAGCCTGTCTCCACACTCATCTGCAGGGTCCCGGCCCCACCTCCCAGACAGCGGGTGAGCAGATGAAGGGTTCTGAGCGACCTGCTCCCTTCCACACATTCAAGCCGTCCATC
>JAOZQY010000159.1 GCA_029931975.1 Bacteroidales bacterium
TCCAGTTCAGAACAATCATTCCCAGAATTGAAAAGATCAACCATGAATGCTCCCATTGCCAGTTTTTTGTCATGGTCATGGGAAGGATAAATGACCCCTGAAATACTCCTGCCACTGCCACTAAAACAAATCCTATTAATAGTTCCATATCTAAAGATTACTTCAATTTATAAACTGATTTTAATAACTCTTCCAACATCACGCTAACAATGAAAACATTAACAGCACAAGACAAGAAGCCGATTCGTTATTCACTCATCCTTTCCAGTTTAATTGCGAATCCACCTCCGTTTTTCATTGTTATCTTTAATTTATCTGCGCTTTTAATTTTCTTTTTTATATACTGGTGATCTGAAGCCACCCGGTTTGCATTGATTCCGTCGGAAAGAATTTCAGCTTCCCATGTTCCCGGGTCAAGGAAAGAGAGATCCAGTTCGAGATTGCGCTCGTTCCAATTATTTAAACCGCCTATATACCAGTCACTTCCACTTTTGCGTGCAATTACTACATATTCCCCAAATTTCCCTTCCAGGGCTTTTGTTTCATCCCAATTAACAGGCACCTCCGTTATAAAATTTAAAATATCAGGTTGATTCTCATAAGCTGTAGGGGCATCGCACAACATTTGCAGGGGAGCAAAATACACGACAAACATCCCAATCTGGTGACAAAGTGTACCATAACTCATGGGATTCAGGTAGCTTATTTTGAAATCTCCAAGTATGGAGTTTCTCATTGCACCGGGAGTATAATCCATAGGTCCTGCAATCATTCTGATATAAACTACATCCACATTATGGTCCGGTGTCTCATTTTCTGAAAACTTGTTATATTCATTGCCCCTTACTGCCTCAAAATTTATAACATTTGGATAGGTTCTGTGTAATCCGGTTGGTTTGCTGCAACCATGGAAATTGACTAGCAGATGGTGTTTTGCTGCTTCTTTGGCCAGCCTTTCGTAAAACTCTATGGCAAGCTGATCATCTCTGTCTATAAAATCTACCTTTACACCGGCAATCCCCCATTTCTCAAAAAGTGTAAAAGCTTTGTCCATTTGCCTGTCAATGGTATGCCAGACAACCCACAAAATGATTTTTACACCTTTTGATTCAGCATAGTTTGTAATATGCTCCATATCTATCATGGGGGTTGGCAATAATACATCAAACTGATCACTCCAACCCTCGTCCATTATCAGGTATTCAATCCCATTCTCAGATGCAAAATCAATATAATACTTGTAAGTTTTGTTGTTTATCCCGGTTTCAAAATCAACACCTTCCAGATTCCATGCATTCCACCACTCCCAGGTTACCTTCCCGGGTTTTATCCATGAACCATCAAATTCTGCCGGACGGGCAAGCTTGTAAACCATATTGTTATCCACCAATTCAATATCAGTCCTTGCAACAATGATCGTCCTCCACGGAAAATTCCTTTTCCCTTCCACTTTTGCAATATAATCCAGCCTTTCGGTAACTTTCAACTCAAACTGACACCATCCTCCCATTTCCCACGTTTTAGGGTATGCTGCAAAGGTTCCATTGAGGTAAAACATGTTTGTATTTCCCGGTTTCGATAGGTACATCCCAGGGTAAGAAAACAGATCAGACTCTGTAATGGCCAGCTTAATTTTTCCATTATCAACAATAAATGGTAAAGAGGATAAACTTTCCTCGGCAATCTCTGAAATTTTCATTTTTGTGTATAACTCTTCGAATGAGGTTTGATAATTTTCCACAACATGTGCAACTATGTCGAAATCCTTAAGAAACCTGTATTCAACTTCTTCATTCTTAATGGTTAATTCACCATTTATATCTGTTCGAAAACGATATGCAATTCCATCATCATAAACCCTGAATATTAATGAATACCCACCTTCAAAGTCAAGTTTCAGCTCATTATATTTCTCAGGAATTTCCTTTCTAATACCCCATACTGGGTTAATAATATTATCTGTACTTGTAACTTTTGATTTCAGAAGTTTAGGATTTCTTCCCAGCCAGCCAGCTTCTTCTGTTACTATAGATATGGGAGAATACCACATAACTTCTTCATTATCTACAGATAAATTATAATATACTTTGTCTGTCAATCGAATAGTTACCTGGATTGTCTCATCAGGAGAACTGACTTGCAAATTATTTCCTGAAGCGGAAGAACAGAAGAATATCAGGTTTGTCAACGATATTATTATCAAGCTTTTCATATTTTTTTCCTATAGTTCCAAAATCCCTTTAGATTTTTAAGTGATATTAAATACAGATGATCTTCCATTTACAAGTCAACCTTGTTCAGTTTAATTGCATCTGCTACCACTCTCCCATTTACCTGATCGGCAATGATTGTAACCACCTCGCAATATCCGCTTGGTAACCTAAAAGTGCCAATGTTCACCCATCTGCCTCCATCCTTTTGCTGATTGATTTTCAATAGCTTTGTGCCTTCACTGTGCATGATCTGAACGGATACCTCTTTCGAGTAGTTCTCTTTTGCCGGATACCAGATACTTATTTCATACCTTCCATCTTCTTCGATCCAGGGACGAAAAACAAAAGTTCCCTTTTGTGAATCATTCTGGACATAATTCATCTGGTACCTTCCGTTGTGCTCAGTTTCATTCGCCACCCAGGATCCTGTTTTCCTGGTAAATCTCTTCATGTTGTTATCAATGATAATCTCCCGGTCATATAAAAATGCCCCGTATGGATTATCTCCCAGGGATAGCACCTGGTTCTGCTCCTTAAGTTTGTTTTGCAAAACAGTAATATCAATTTTATGTAAAGGTTTACTGTTTTTCGCTGCCATGGCAGCAGCGATGCCAGCTGCATGTCCCATGATCATATACTGGGGCTCCATGCGGATGGATGCATTGGCCACAAAGCTAGCAGACATACAAACTGGGACGATTAGGTTTGTGCATTCATTATAATTCGGAAGTAGAGAGCGGTATGGGATCTCATAGGGTGCAACCGGGATTGAAATATAGCCTTCATTGTAAACTTCATAATGCAACTCCGGGAACCGACTCACCGGAATATAGGTTCTGCTAACATGCCGAACATCAATATTGTATGAACCCATGCCGATGGCATCATATTTAACCGTATCGGATTCCAGGTCATTCTGCGTCATAAAATACTCACCGATCATTCTGCGGGCTACGCGAATGTAAAGCTGGTGTGGCCAATGATCGTTTTCCACAAATTCATCCTTGCAAAGACCCATTTCACTGGTTTCCTTGCGAATGCGCTCGGGGATAGAGGGATCATTTGAAAGGAAGTAGAGTAATCCCATTGTATAATCCTTCATGGATTGCCAGATCACACTCCTTCTGGCATAATCTGCATCAGGATACTCCCAGTTCAAACCGTTAACTACATTGGTTGAAATGGGCCCGAAAGAATTCAGGTCTGCCTTGTCATTGGGTAATGTGGGCGAGAGATGGACCATATTACCAGCATCGGGATGTACTTCGTAATAGCGCTTTACAAGGTCAAATTGGGTGGGATCATATCCATACGGCTTGGGAAAAGGGATTCGGTTTGATTCATTCTCTGTGACAATCAGCCGGAACCCATAGCCCTGCACAGCTTTATCAGCCTCACCTTCTCCCACAAGTGGTACAGGATTGATAAGCGGAAGCACATCCCCATCTTCATCAAAGGGGGAAACCCGGGGGAGCATCTGGTGACTGCCAGGTAAGATGGCACGTCTGCCCGCCCAGGACTCACCGAAATCAAGGACTCCTTCCCTTCCAACGGTATAGGATATCCCAGCTCTTGACATCAGGTCTCCTTCATAGCTTGCATCAATAAATACCTTGCCCATAACCTGACTACCATCTGAAAGAATGATCCGACCGATCCTGCCGTCCTGCTTGAGAACCTCCTGGACCTGCTTCCCGAACAACAACGATACATTAGCCTCCTGTAGCCATTCACGAAAAATCTTTTCTCCCACATGAGGCTCAGGGCCACGCCAATAGTATAAGGGTTTGTTATAATGATCCGACACTTTTTTATAAAAGTCAAGAGCCATGCCCCCTATGACAGTCAGATCCCCATAGTCGTTATGTGACAGACCACCGGTGACCATTCCCCCAATATTACTACCTGGTTCGATCAGGAGTACGTCGGCATCTTCCCCAGCTGCAGCAATTGCAGCAATTGTTCCACTTGCTGTGGCTCCATAAACAACAATATCATAATTGTGATCCTGACCATTTGTTCTTAAGAATGAGGTCAGGATGATGATGCAAAGGATGCCATATTTGATCAGGTTTTCCATGTTAAATTTTCTCGTTTTCATGTTTTTTTCATTTACACTTGTTTAATCAAAGAGCAAAGCTTGCCCATTTAAGCTCAAACCTATTCCCACACCACCTGATCATTATTTTTTAAAGCATGTGCAGGCAGTGGATTAGTATCGCTAAAAACTTTCATCTGCTCATACTTTTCAATTGTGATGCCTTCTTCATTGATTGAGAGGTCCCTATTTTGGACGTTTTCCAAATGAAGGTCAAGATGTTTCGCCAGAAAAGGATAAACTGCCTGTCGTTTTGAATATTCGTATCCATGCCCTTCTAAAGGGAAGTGGGCATTCTCAACATTGTCCACCTTATTGTATAAATTGTATATCCGCTGGACGTGCGGGAACTCAACATCCGGGGTATTTTTTGTCCAGTCGTCACCATCAGACACCAGCAACATTGGTCTGGGAGCTGCAAGAGCAGCTATCTCCACATTGTTAGTTACGTGGTTTGCACTTTTATGCACAGGCATTCCGCTTTCACAGACACATCCTCCGAAAAAATGAGCTGAGACCTGGACAACGGGTACTGAAACTGCGATCCTGTCATCGACGGCAGCAAGTAAAAAAGTTTGCGTCCCTCCTCCGGATGCCCCGGTAATTGCAAGCCGTTCCGAATCAACTTCATCCAATGATGTTAAGAAATCAACGGCCCTGATACTGTTCCACAATTGTTGTTTAAGTGCCTCCGGCTGTTCATGTTCCCAGCCATATTCTTTCATTTCACCATATCCAACCATATCGTAGGCAAAAACTATAGCACCCATCCTGGCAAAACTTGCACACCTCTTTTGCATGTCTTCACGAAACCGGCCGTAATCTTCCGGTTCACTCCAATGACCATGCGGGCAAAGAATCCCTGCATAAGAATCAAATAACTCGGTGGGTCGATACAAACTTCCGGTTACAAAAACTCCATGCAGGCTCTCAAACGCAACATTTTCAACACTGTAACCCTCATAGATCCTTTTAGGGGTAAAAACCGGATTTAAGTTACATTTCCCAGGCAATGGAAAGAGTTCTGCCCCCTTTAGTATTCCTTCTCGAATTACAGAAGCCTTTATTTCCCATTCTTCAAGTGTTTTGTACTCTTCGGCAAAAGCCGAAAGTTGTTCCTTAGCCTCCTGTTCTGTCTGGTAGTGCCCAACACAGAGCATAGGAT
>JAOZQY010000022.1:0-33827 GCA_029931975.1 Bacteroidales bacterium
CCGATATTGAAGAAAAAAAGCCATGGAATTCAACCCGTCTCTATGAGAATGGAATGTATATCGAACCGCTATAATAATGTATAAGAACGTTTTCTTATCAAACAAATATAGGGCTTTTAATCCAACTAAACATTGTCAAAAATAACTATAATCGGGTCCTTTGTCAAAAATTTCACCTAAAATCCGGTTTGCAAGCCTGCTTGCACCAATTCTGAAGAGTTCAGAATTGAGCCAGTCATCTCCCAGGATTTCCTTTACGATATGAAAATATAGAAGAGCAGTACTGGTATCAGAAATACCTCCCGCGGGCTTAATGCCAATTTTTCGTCCGCTTCGCTGGTAATAGTCTCTGATGGCGCAGCACATCACCACCATGGCCTCTGGCGTTGCGCCTGGTGAAATTTTCCCGGTGGAAGTCTTAATGAAGTTAGCTCCGGCTCCAATGACCAGCAGGGAGGCTTTACGAATTAGGTCGAGTTCTTGCAGGCTCCCGGTCTCCAGGATCACTTTCAGGTGAACCGGACCTATTCGTTGCTTAATTACCTGGATCTCATATACAACATATTCAAGATCGTCCATGAGGAATTTTCCAACCTGCATCACTATATCAATCTCCTCCGCTCCCTGCTCGATGGCCTGTTCAATTTCCATTACTTTGATATTGGTAAAGGTCTGGGAGGCAGGAAATCCCCCACCCACAGATGCAATACCTGTCAATGGATTATCCAGTTTTTCTTTTACAACTGACACCAGTTCCGGGTAGACGCAGATGGCAGCAACCCTGGGCATATCAGGGTAGATATCTGAGAGCTGGTTCACTTTTTCACACAGGCGTGATACATTTACTGAATTGTCTTGTTCACTCAGGGTGGTCAGATCGATCAGGCTAAAAATCTGTTTCAGGTCTTCTTTGTTTGCAACCGAAGGTATGGATGCTTTTGCCCTTTGGAGATGTTGCTTAACCTCATGCGGGTCTACTGAGAGTTTAAAATCTGAGAGAATTTTCATTTGTGGCTTCTATTCCATACAATTTATCATTTTGTTGATGACGGTCAAAATCCCGGACGGTTTTTTTCTGCAGATTTTTCGCATCAATACTGGCGCTTCCACTGGATTGTCTACCGTTTACCTGGCTTCCGACACAGTCATTATTCCCTGTTTTTAGTATCAATAAAGATGGTTACGGGGCCTTCATTGGTCAGGGATACCTGCATATAGGCGCCAAATTTACCCGTAAGTACTGTTTTTTCAATTTCGGCCTGTATATGCTCGATAAATGCTTCGTACAGGGGGATTGCTGTTTCTGGCGAAGCAGCTTTTATATAAGAGGGCCGGTTTCCTTTTTTTGTGCTGGCATGAAGGGTAAACTGGCTGATTACCATGATATCTCCTTCGACATCCTTAATAGAAAGATTCATGAATCCTTCAGCATCATCAAAAATTCGTAGCAGGCTGATTTTTCTGCTTAGCCATTCAATATCGGATCGGGTGTCGGATTCTTCAATTCCCAGCAGGACCACCAGTCCCACACCAATCTCCTTTGTTGTTTCCCTGTTAATGATGATTGAGGCACCAGACACTTTTTGAATAAGCGCTCTCATGAGAGATTGTCGTTGACCATTCTGTATAGGGCTATCCGGTTGATTGGTTTGGCTATATAGTCGTTGAAACCTGCCTGGAGACAGCGGTTCCGATCATTATTCATGGTGTAGGCAGTCTGGGCAATAATGGGTATGGCCGGATGGCGCGATTTAATAATCCGCATGGCTTCATATCCATTCATTACAGGCATATTTAGATCCATCAGTATCAGGTCAACACCTCCCCCATATTCAGTGATAATATCTACAGCTTCTTTTCCGTTTTTGGCACGGATTACTTTTGCGTCTGCTCTTTGAAGAAGGGTTTTCAAATAATAAAAATTCACCTCTTCATCCTCGGTGATCAAAACCACCCGGTTGTTCCAGCGATAGTCAGGCATTCCCATAATGGGAGCTGCCTTTTTAGAGTCTTGTTTTTTCATGACGGCGCTTTAATAGCTTGTTACAAAGGATACCTTCTAATAAACATGAAAAAGCTTAGGGGGGGGGATATAGTTTTTAACAATTTGGCAAAAAAGGTAAAAGGATCAATTAACAGTTAAAAACTCCACTTCAAACGTAGAAAACCAAAGGTATTCTTCTCCCTGTTTTTATGGCCCGAGGGGTCTTCAAACTCGGCAGAAAAGTACTGAAGGATCAACGAGAGATCAAAATTGCTATTTATTGAGAGGTCGAAGGAGGGTCCCAGATAGACTCCTTTCCACCGGGGATACCAGATAGTGGCAAAGCCACCATTGATCAGCGGAGTAAGAGGATAACTTATGTTTCCAAAAAAGGACCATTCGGTAAATCCCAGGTTTTTTACGTCCAGACTACCCGAATAGAATTGCAGAAAACTGTAAATATCCAGGTCCTTTGCAAAGGCGGAATACAACCCTTCTATCTGGATCATCAAGGAATTGGAGAAGGTATAGTCAAAGCCGACAGAGCTCATTAAATAGCCGGTGGTATCCTTAAACTGTTTCAGGTCTCTGAAATAGCTCATTTCGCCACGAAAAGCCGAGGAGCCTATATTTCCGCTCCAGCCCGCTCCAAGGACCAGGTCCTCTTCCTGGTAGATCCCGCCCAAGAGCTGGATATCAAAAGCCAGAGTGTTAAACCTGAAGTATCCTGCAGCGGTGACCCGGTTGGCACTGTCGATCTTGGTAGCCAGCTCAATGCTTGAAGCATTCCCCGTATAATAAGAGAGTCGCAGGGCATCGCTCCCGGGACGTTCAGGATAATCTACCTCGAAATAGGAGTAGCTGTTAAAGATGTCATTGGGATTCCAGACAAAGGTCTGGCCCCAGTTGATCCGCTGACGACCTGCTTTGATTTCCAGGTTTCCAAAGCTTGCCTGCAACCACAAGCGGTCCATGGTGGAGGCAAGTACATATCCGGCATTGTCTCCCAGATTTCCATCATACATCCATGTCAGGTCCATCCAGCCGGGATCTCCGGCCAGCCCCTCTGTGTATCCGGGAATCTTAGCTATGGTGTTTCCGCTAATGATTCTGCTTCTGAATTGCAGGGAGCCGGACAGCCAGTCTGTGGGATAGATCATCAGCTTAAATCTGTTCTGTAAACTGTTTTCCCAGAGCCACTGGTTGGGAACATGGTAAGCGGTTTGCATATCGGAAATGTAGCCATTGAGGCTTATCTTCTCCTGGCCCCGGGCTCCGGCAGAAATCAGCAGGATAAAAAAGAGTATGCAGATGGGCCTTCTGTTCATTGCCCCCTAATTCTTTCTTTCGTCTGAAATCACTTTTCCGTCTTCAAGGGTAATGACCCTTCTGGCTTTTTTTACTACACGGGCATCGTGGGTGGAAAAGATAAAGGTGATCCCCTCCTCCTTATTCAACTGTTCCATGATATCCAGCAGGGTTTCGGTGGATTTGGAATCCAGGTTGGCGGTGGGCTCGTCGGCCAGCACAAACTTGGGCTTGGATGCCAGGGCACGGGCTACAGCCACCCGCTGTTGCTGTCCACCCGACAGTTTTGACGGTCTGCTGTTGATTCGGTCCTCCAGCCCTACAGCCTTCAGCAGTTCAAAGGTGCGGTCATCTCGTTCCTTCTTGTTCCATTTCTGCAGACTCATGATGAACTCAACGTTCTCTTTGGCGGTAAGCACAGGTATCAGGTTATAGGACTGGAATACAAAGCCGATGTTGCGCATTCGGAAATCGATCAATGCCGAAGATTTTAATCCGGCCAGGTTGGTTTGATCCACTATAATTTCTCCATCGCTTGGAGTGTCGAGGCCACCAATCATATTCAGCAGGGTGGTTTTCCCCGATCCCGAAGGACCTACAATCGCTGCAAATTCCCCTTTTTCAAAGTCCAGGGAAACGCCATTCACGGCATGAACTTTCACCTCGGAGCTGTTGTATATTTTGTGTACGTTTTTGATTTCTAATATTTTCATGACTTTTGTATTTTATACTATCTAACTATCAACTATCTAACTAAGTACAGAATAGCCTGTGGCTATTCTGTACGCAAGGCTTCAGCCGGATCCAGCTTCAGGGCTTTCAATGCCGGATAGATGGAAGAAAGGATTCCGGTAATAATGATCAGGACGGTTACAGTTATGAAGAAGGAGCTTGAGATTACAGGATAAATATGAGAAGTAAATCCCATGGCTTCCAATCCTTCGGCATAGTTGCTAAAATTTATTCCATTCGTTGAGGTCAGACCGATAATGATCTTACTGAAAATCATTCCTACCACGCCACCTATCAGGGAAAGGAATACGGATTCAAGCATGATCATTTGGAATACCTTCTTCTTATTCATTCCGATGGCTGTTAGCATTCCCAGCTCCTTGGTTCTTTCGAGCACGACCATCAGCATGGTATTTACAATACCGAATGCCAGTGCTGCTAAAATAATGACCATGAAGAAGGCATACAACTTGCTTATCATGTCGATCATCATGGCCAGGTCGGGTTGTATCTCTTTCCAGCTCATGATCTCAAGGCCGGGAAGTTTTTTTTCCAGAGAAGCTGCCATCTCTTTGCTGGCATCCGGGTTATCCAGTCGGACAATGATTTGATGATACGCGTCCGGGGCCAAACCGGTAAGTTCTGCCAGGTCCTTATTTTGAACCAGCACCTGGCTCATTTCGAACATGCTGTTCTTGATATCAAAAATTCCTGCAATCCTGAATACAGCCCCGGTCTGCATCTGGTCTTTATCAAGGAAAGTCAGTGTCATTTTTGAGCGGGTCCTGAAGGACCATGCTTCCTCCTTGATCAATGCGCCGTATTCATGTTGTTCTTTCATGGAGAGCACAGTCTTCATTTCCTTTTTAAAAGCTTTCTCACTTTTGAAGCGTTTGCCATTGAAAGGAGCTAATCTATCCAGTACTTTCACCGGAACCCCCCTTGCAGCCAGGTTGTCGAGCATTTCCTGATCGATTCGGTAACGAATAATGTTCAGTTCTTTAGCAAGCTCCTGGCCAATGAAAGCCAGTTTATGGCGACTTTCTGTTTCAAAAAAATCACCTGTTGCCGGCATGGTGGTTTCATTGAGCCTTAGTACTTCTTTTTCTTTTTCCGGATCGATTCCCACGATCTGTACCCCTGCACTCTTGGTGGCCGTATTGGCCATGCCGCTAATCACTTTCCGGCCACAAGCTGCGTTCACGCCTGGTGTTTCCTCTACGCTTGAAAGAACCTTTTCAGCATCAGGGATGAGAAGTTGCATATCGTAGTTGTCACGAAAGGCCGGATCATTAATATGTATATGTGATATTTCTTCATTCAGAGCGGCATCCACACGCTGCTCAATGGCGCCATTCATAACGGCTACTGCGAAGACGCCCCCAAAGATCCCGATGGTGATTGAAATAATGACCACCAGGCTGCGGACCTTGTTTCGCCAGATGTTTTTCCATGCTGTTTTCCAGATCATATCAAATAGCTTATGCTCTTAGAGCGTTTACGACTTTCATTGTGAAAATTTTTCGGAGGGGATAGACGATAGCCAGTAGTACCATGGCCAGGACGATCAAAATTTGGGAGATGTAGTAGATATCGATGGTCCAGAAGGCAAATTGTGGCTCCATGCCATACTCTTCAAACATAAGAGCCATTTCTCCCTTGAATATAAGGGGATGATTCACACCATAAAGGATGAGGATAGTGGCAACTATTACTCCGGCAAGGAGGCCCAGCATTCCAATCAGCAGCATCTCCAGGGTTATGACCGAACTGAGTTTCTTTTTCTGCATTCCGATGGCCACCAGAACCCCGAACTCTCGCTTTCGCTCAGCCGTAAGCATTAATACGGTTCCGAATATTCCAAAGGCAATCACCAGGTACAGGATCCCCAGCATAATCTGTCCGCCTTTATCATCTGCATCCATCTGCGAGACCATCACATCGTTCATCTCCCTCCATTCCATGACCCTCTTCTCCCCCGACACCAGGCCGCCGATCCTTTCAACGGTTCCGGCTATGGCCCTGTCTTTGTTATCCTTCACCGCCAGAGCCAGGGAGGTAAGGTTTCCCTCTGCATTATAAAGCCCCTGGCAAATATCAAGGGGCAGGTAGACAATCTTATTATCAATATCGGGAAGCGGAAGTTTCACGATCCCTTTGATCTCGTATTTACCTGCAGCTGTGGTGGCATGATAACCCTGGCTGATCAATACAATGGTGTCCCCGATGCCCAGCTTCAGGTAGCTGGAAAGCTTTTCACCCACCCAGACCCCGGGCTCACCCATCTCTATATGGCCATTGTCAAAACGGGAATATTGTTCGATGGCTGGCATCCACTGCCCGGCATCTTTATCACTGATGCCCAGATCCAATTGTAGCCTGGAGGCAGTGGTATAAGTGCTGTTTTCAAACAGTGGAGCCAGTTCTTTAATCTTTTCAGGCAGATTGCTGTCCTGTTTGATAAGCTCAATGGATGCTGCACTTAGTTTGTATTTCACCATTTTGTCTGTGACCTTCGACAGGTGCTCTTCCTTTTCAGGATCCACACCCATAACCATAACCCCCTTGGTTTGCGGGCCATTGGAGGCAAGGGCAAAGGATTCGAAGCGCGGTATTGTAGCTGTCACATTTGCATCCGCAAGGATCCGTTGCTCCAGTTGCCGGTCATAAGGGAAGGTGTTGTCAACTATCTTTTCTTCCCAGAAATCCTTGTGCTGTACCTGGATGTACCCGGTATAAGATTCAATGGCGTTCTTATACATGTGATCATAAGATCCCAGCTGGAGGGATCGCATAAACAGGGCGAAAAAGACTGCAAAGAAGATGGATGCTGAGGTGATCAGTGTACGGCGTCTGTTTCGCCAAAGATTTCGCCATGCAAGCTTTAAATTATTCATAGCTATAATATTAACATATATTATTTAACGAATCCGTTTCATGTTCTGTTGGGAAAAGAAACTCTCTTTAATGGGAGCGTTGAAATGGTTCTCTTTAATCTCAATAATAGTCATCTGCCCCTCTTCCTCGGCCGGGATCATCTCGATTCGAGTGGGAATCAGGCGTCCGTCCATGGTTTTTATTTCGCTACCTGTTTCGGTTCGAACCAGGTAGCCATCTTCGTCGTAAAGCTCTGATTTCAGGAAGAGGAAATCCTTTTTATCTATCCAGCGGATCTGGTGTCCCCAGATGACAGCTGCATCTTCTTTGGCCACCAATTTGATTTTATAACACATGCGGCCGTCTACCTCTTCTTCTCCCACGATCTGATGGGTATAATCGTTGACCACGGACGATTCTTTCAGGATATCATCATTGGTATAGTCGGAGCCCATCCAGCCCTGCGACATCATGGAAGGAGGAAGTTTAATCAGCCGGCTGATGGTGGGGTTCCAGCTCCACATTTCATTCTGGCGCTTCAGGAAAGATTGTCCTTTATCCTTGGCGGGAGCGGTAATCAGGGTCAGGGCATACTCTCTGCCACTGGTCCAGTTCTTAAACTCAATGGTTCGCTCCCAGGTGGGCCGGACGATGGTCATGGCCATAATGCTGGTACTGGTCTTTTCGCCATTGAATTTTTCATCTGCTTTGTGAACAATCTCTTTGGGGGAGAGATCCTGTCCCAGCACGGGGAAGGTTATTCCCGAAAGTAGGAACATTGTTAGTAGTTTGGTTCTTGTTTTCATGGTGTTTAAAATTCAATTAACTCGATCGTTTTGTGAACATCCCAATGACTCGTTCCTCGTAAGAGCGGAGCAGCTCATCGGGCAACTCAACACTGGGATAGGCGTAAACCATCAGTACCCCGAAGCCTTCAATCATGGCGGAGAGGGTAAGCATCTCCAGGGCGGGGTCCTCAAAATCCATATCTGTGAAATAGACCATCAGCATGGGGCCATATTGCTCCATGACATTGCTGAAGGGCTTGCCTTCCAGGAGCTCTTTGACCCCGGGTTGAAGTACAATGTTGATATATAGAATCCAGAATTGCTGGTTCTCCCTGATACTGAAAAAGACTTTCCTGATGAATTTTGTCAGCTCCTCTGGGGTCAGCACCCCGTCATGGTTGGGGTCAAAATAGTCCAAAAATTCACTTATACCCTCTTCTATGATGTCTGCCAGCAGGGCCTCTTTACTCTCAAAATAGTTATACATCAAGCCCTTGGAAATGCCAGCATGCCTGGCAAGCCTGGCAATGGAGCAGTTGGTGTAACCCTCCCGGGCAAAGAGCTCCAGGCCAGCTTCCATGATCTGAGCCCTTCGCGATTCGCGCATCTCTTCAAACTGTTCTGCTGTTCTTGGCGACATGTGTTTATGACTGACCGCTCGGTCAAAGATAGCGTTATAGAGGTAGGAAAAGCAAATAATTTTACTCTTTTTTCATTTTCTCTGTAACTTTCAAGAACCGACTTCGTCTTATTTACGCCAATCAGATTGATTTAATGACGGTAGAAGAGTACAACAGGGCAGTGGATGCTTATGCAGACAATCTATACAGGTTTGTAGTGAAGAACCTGAAGAATGACATGGCTTCTTCGGATGTTATCCAGGATACCTTTGAAAAGTTATGGATGAAACTGGAGGAGGTAAGCGCACTCAAGGTAAAAAGTTACCTGTTTACCTCGGCCTATCATACCATGATCGATTATATCCGGAAAGAGAAAAGGTATATAGATGTAAATCCTGTTCATATGCTTGAACTATCGGGCAATGACCAATACTCAGACCTGGGAGAGGTGCTGGAGCGGGCAGTTCAAAATCTGCCGGAGGATCAGAAAGCCGTGGTCATGCTGCGCGACTACGAAGGTTATTCATACCGGGAGATCGCAGAGATTACCGGGCTAAGCGAATCGCAGGTCAAGGTTTACATTTACAGGGCCAGGGTCTATTTGAAGGCTTATATAGGATCGATGGAACAAGTGATATAAAGAAAGATGGGTATTAACAGACATAACTATGAGGCATTTTTGCTGGACTTGCTGGAAGGCAGATTGTCTGTTGATGACCGACGGCAATTGGATGAGTTTCTGCTGTTGAATCCAGGTTGCAAGGGTGATATTCTGGAAGGGGAACTCTGGTTTCTGGAGCCTGAAAAGGTCTCTTTCCCCGGATCGGGGGCTTTGAAAAAAGAGCTTCCCGGCGAGACCTCATTGCTGACCGATCATAACTTTGATCTCTTTTCCATTGCGCGGATGGAGGGTGATCTCACTGATGAGCAGGAAACGGCCCACCAGGCTGTAATCGATGTCGATACTCAGAAAGCCGGCCAATGGAGAGAGTGGCAGAAGACCAGGATGATTCCGGAGTCTGTGCTGCTGAAGGAGAAAGCGCAGTTATACCACAGGAAGGGATCCGGAAGCAGGGTGCTCTGGCTCAGAACGGTTTCTGCTGCAGCTGCAGTTACACTGCTTATTGTACTCTTCAGGATAGGCCTCATTCTTCCTCAGAAGGAATTGAGCCTGGAAGTGCTCCCTGAAGCAGAAAGCGCGCAAGTTCCTGACACTCCTGATCAACCGGAAGTTCAGAAGAGCGAAACCAGCCAGGTTGAGGTTCAGTCGCACCAGGAAACACTTGATCCACAAGTGCAAAAGGCCAGGAACCCTGTTATGTTTTCCATTAAAAAGGAGCATGAGCTTCCTGCTGAGGTGCAAGAACATATCAAGCCAAAGGACGATATGCAGCCTCGCCCTCTTCGAATCGCGGAATATATGAAAAATACTGTCCTGCTGCCTGGAGAAGTTGTTCCGGACCGGATTGTGCCACTTGAAATTCCACCCGTTCCTATTCACCTGGGTAGTTTGACCGTTGCACAGCTTGTACACTTGGACCCACAGGTGCTGTTTGATGAGTATACCAGGGAGCGGGACTTTTCCATGTGGACCATCGCCAATACCGGTCTAAAGGGGATCAACAGGATTACTGGTTCAGATATCTCACTGATGGCCTCCCGTGATGAAGAGGGGGAAGTCTCCGGGTTCCAGCTGAAATCCAGGCGCTTTTCCATGACCAGGCCGCTGGGAAGGGAATAATAATTTAAGCGGCATGCAACCTGTATGCATGGGTTTTGTCTTTAGAGATAAAACCCATGCCATAATCATGAAGAGATTTACTACTGTTTTGTTGATGCTGGCTATTCTTATAGCTGCTTATTCGCAAGAGAAAGAATACCAGACAATCTTTGATAACCAGGACCTTCGTATCTCCGGAATGGGAGGGCCCTTCATGCAGTTTACCTCAGTTGCTAATGAGTTAGGGCATATGATGGGTGGCGGCGGTGGCGTTCTGCTGAACAATTTTTTCTTTGGTGGCTACGGACTTGGGCTGACCAATGTTATTCCCGATTATGTAAATGATAATCCTGCTGATCGCCTGACTCTTGGTCATGGCGGTTTCTGGATTGGCTACTCATTGTTCGGGCAAAAACCCATCCATCTGTCTTTCTCCTCTATGATTGGTTGGGGAGAGTTTGGGGTCATGAAATCTGATGGCTATTATCCTTTTGTGAGGGATAAAATATTTGTGGTGGCTCCCACAGTTGAAGTTGAAGTGAACCTGACAAGGTATTTCAGGATAGGAGCTGGTGCTTCATACAACCTTTATACCATGATGGATGAGCAAATGCATGGATATAAAAGCAGCGATATATCGGCCCCGGGAGGATTCCTCAGCTTTAAATTCGGATGGTTTTAGCTGATTGATTTCAGTGTTTTTTTGTTACTTATTCAAATAGGATGGAGATACTTTCATTACATTTGAATGAATATGAAAAAAGGCAAGGGAACAGTCATTAAATCAACGGGAGGTCAGTATCTGGTGAAGATTGAGGACAACAAAGTGATCTCATGCAGCATCAGGGGTTTATTCAGGATCAAAGGTATTCGGGCCACCAATCCGGTTGCCGTGGGAGATCATGTTGGGTTTGAGTGGATGGAGGATGGTAGCGGCGGTATTATTACAAGCATCAGGGAACGTAGCAATTATATTATCCGCAAATCCTCTAATCTTTCAAAGGAATACCAGCTCCTGGCCACCAATGTGGATTTTGCCTGGCTCATGATAAGTATGACTATGCCCAGGACCATGACTCCATTTATCGACCGCTTCCTGGTGTCGGCCGAAGCATACAGGATTCCAGTGATTATTCTGTTTAATAAGACCGATCTATATGGAGAAGCTGAACACGAAGAGATGAACTATCTAAGTTCAGTTTATTCAGATATTGGGTACCGTTGTATGCAAATGTCCCTTCAAACAAGGGACGGTGTTGAGGAGGTCAGGAAGGAAATGGCTGGAAAAGTAAGTGTTATATCAGGTAATTCAGGAGTTGGAAAATCAACCCTGATCAATGTTCTTGACCCCACCATACGATTGAAAATCGGGAATATTTCTGAGTATCATAAAACGGGGAAGCATACAACAACCTTCTCAGAAATGTTTGAATTATCTTCCGGGATCAGGATTATCGACACACCCGGGATCAGGGGGTTTGGGACCATTGATATAGAACGGGAGGAACTGTTTCACTTTTTCCCGGAAATTTTCAGGGCAAGCAAAAAGTGTAAATTTCATAACTGCATTCATTTGCATGAACCTGATTGTGGTGTAAAAGAAGAGGTGGAGCAGGGAAGCATCAGCGAATTCAGATATATTAACTACCTGATGATGATGGAAGAGGAGGGAGGAAAATACCGATAGCTGCATTGCTCAGCTGTTAGTAACTATCATTCTGTTTTCTGAATCCTGTAAAAAATAGTTTTTAAGTTTATAGATTACCATCGAATAGCTTGATGATCAAAAATAATTTAATAACAGGAGTTATTCTAGCTGTGGTTTTGGCCTTGAATGTCATCACCATTTATCGTGTTAATCAGCGATATATAGAAAATCTGAATCAGACACTTTTGTCACAGTCCGTGAGCTGTGGTGAAAATATGGAGACAACGCTTTTGCAGTTTTCCAGTGATATCAACCATGAGTTGAATATGTACAACTATGCGGAGATTTTTAATGACCCTGCAAAGTTTAAAGAAGCCACCGGTAGCCTTCGTCTTTTTTATACCAAGTACCGTGATTTGATAAGCAGGATCACGGTGTACGACAATCAAAAGAATTTGTATGCACTTTATCTGGATACGGAGGATAAGTTTGGAAGAGCGGACCATTTTGTGGTGGATAGTTTTGCTACCCGAAGACAGGAGCCGCTGTTTGCCCGGGACAAGATAGAGTTGGACGGAGTCATGCTGAAGTACTACTATCCATATTTTGGACAGGATGCGGTGAATGGTAATATCGTTGTTCAACTGGACCTGCAACGGTTTACGGATTTGGTGTTTAAGCTCTATCCACAGAGCTCCACCAAAAGCTGGCAATGGGTTCTGGATACAGAGGGAGATATTATTATCGATAATTTCGATGCCGATTCTCTTGAAATTGATGGACTTAAGGCCCTGACGGATAGCGTAAATGCAGAGACCTCTGGAATGATCGAACATTATATAAATGGCGATAAAAAAGGACGGGAAAGAGTATATACCGCTTATTACCCGCTGAGTATTTATGGCAGGAAGATAGGGCTTATGTTTTCTATGGCACGGGGACAAATATTTGATTTTTACCTGTCCAGCAACCTGATGGCTAGTATTGTGACTCAGTTGCTGATAACCGGACTGGTTATTTATTTGCTTGTCTTATTGGGAAAGCAAAAGAAGCAGGAGAAGAAATTGAAGCTTTCAGAGATTGTATTAAGACAGGAGCTGGAACATTTTCCCATGGGAATATTAATTCTAGATAAAAAGAATATCATTCGCAACATCAATAATGCAGCTCAGAGGATGTTGTTTCTGGGAAAATCACAAGACCTGGTGGGCAGAGACTTTTCAAAGCAATTCTTAATTTCAAATAGATATCTCCTGAGCGATGCTCCCAGCCCTTTTATGGACGATTCTCATTACCTTTATTATGAGAAGGATGGGATGGAGACAGTGATTTACAGGTCAGAACGGGCTACTAATATTGGTGGGGAGGAGTTGAGGCTCATTGCCCTGATTGATGTTTCTCCGCTTGAAAAATCAAGAAAAGGGGAGGTTGCTGCCAATAAGGCAAAATCCGATTTCCTGGCAGCCATGAGTCACGAGATTCGTACCCCGATGAACGGAATCCTGGGGATGGTGAATAGTCTCCTTGAAGAAAAAGCAGGCAAGGAACTCCAGGGTAAAATAGAGGTTATTAAGAGATCGGCCGAGTTGCTGATGACCATCATTAATGATATTCTGGATTTTTCAAAAATTGAAGCAGGGCGGATGATGATGGAGGAGATACCTTTCAACCTGTCAGAGGAGATGGAACTTGTTGGAGAATTATTTAAACCTCTGGCAGAGGAGAAAGGTTTAAGACTTCAAATCGAAATACGTCCCGATGTGCCCAATAAATTAATCGGGGATCCATTCAGGCTACGGCAGGTTATTTCCAACCTGGTGAGCAATTCTGTGAAATTTACCGAAAAGGGAAAAATAGTTATTGGGGCTACCCTGATGGAATCCTTCAGGAACCATGTAAATATACTTTTCACTGTTGAGGATACCGGAATAGGAATTCCAAAGGACCGTATCAAGGAAATTTTCGGATCCTACACCCAGGCCAGGGGATCGGTGCAGCGCAAGTTTGGGGGAACCGGACTTGGAACTGCTATTGCCAAGCAACTGGTGGAACTAATGCATGGAGAAATCTGGGTGGAGAGCCCTTCGACAATCGGAATCGATGATGATTACCCCGGGTCCAAGTTCAGCTTCACCATTGAGGCCTATTCAAATGAACGGATTCCAAAGAAATTTGATTTCAGCAGTATTTCCAGGCTTAGTGATATCAATGTGTTGATATTGACAAAAGAGTCTGATCCGGAAAAAAACACTATGACCCGGATGCTGCAAAAATTCGGATTGAACGTGGTGACCAAGATTTACCAGGACAGTACAGTCGATAGTGTAACACATCACCTGCAGGTAAACTCGGAGGAGTATCAGATGATTGTGCTGGTGGATAAAAATCAGCTGGACGGATTTGCTCTGGCCCAGGGAATGAAAAACAGCAACCTGATTGAGTACTATCCCATTGTACTGGTAAGCTCCAACGATAAAACCGGGAACTATAAAACCTGTCGGAAACTGGGTATAGATTACTACCTTATCGAGCCTTTTGAGACCAAGGAAGTCATTGATATTCTGGATGAGAATTATCCTGGTATTGAGGACCGGAAGGTCCTTGAACCAATGATTAATGCGCTTCCCGAAGAGCTGTCCATCCTAATTGCCGAAGACAACCTGATCAATCAGAAGGTGGCACAATCCATTTTCAAGAATATAGGCTACGAGATTGAGATTGCTAAAAACGGAATTGAAGCTGTTGCTATGGTGGAGGAGCAGAGGTTTGATGTGATCTTCATGGATCTGCTGATGCCTGAAATGGATGGCTACCAGGCTACCGATCAGATCAGGGAAGCAGGACACATCCTACCCATCGTTGCCATGTCGGCCGATGAAACCCCTGAAACCAGGAATGCTGCATTTGAGGCTGGTATGAATGATTACCTGATGAAACCGGCCAGAGTAGAGAGTATTAAACAACTATTGATCAAATTATTTTCAAAAACAATTTAGAAGTCATGCAATCACATGATTTAGATTACAGGATTATCGGAGATGATATCCAGCTGGTGGAGGTTGAACTTGACCCCATGGAGACCGTTATAGCTGAGGCGGGAACAATGATGTATATGGACAGCCAGATTCGTTTTGACACGAAGATGGGAGATGGTTCCGATCCCAATCAAAACCTGATGGGGAAACTCCTATCTGCCGGAACCCGTGTGCTTACCGGGGAATCGTTGTTTGTAACCCATTTTACAAATCAGGGAGGAAGCAAACAACGGGTGGCCTTTGCCGCACCCTATCCCGGGAAGATTGTTCCCGTTGAACTGGGTCTCCTGGGAGGATCCCTGGTTGTTCAGAAAGATGGCTTCCTGTGCGCGGCCAAAGGGACAAAAATATCCATCACTTTGAATCGAAGAATTGGAAGCGGACTTGTCGGTGGTGAAGGATTTATTCTCCAGAAGCTTCAGGGGGATGGAAAGGCATTTATGCATGCAGGAGGCACTGTGATTGAACGACGATTAAATAATGAGTCTTTGAAAATCGATACAGGTTGTGTCGTAGGATTTACACCGGGCATTGAGTTCAATATTGAAACCTCCGGGAATCTGCGTTCCATGATATTCGGGGGAGAGGGAATTTTCCTGGCCACTCTTAGCGGTACGGGCACCGTATGGCTTCAGTCCATGCCCATTCGGAAGCTGGTTCAGGCAATTTCGCCCTATGGAAAGAACGTTAGCAAGGAAGGGCGTTCCATCCTTGGGAATTTCCTTGAACGATAGTTACATTACCTTTTGCTCATGGCTGATCTGATCCCAATAGAATCTTTTCTCTCGCTGTCAGACAGTTTTCCTGTGATTGATGTTCGCTCCCCTGCGGAATTTTTGCAGGGTCATATACCGGGATCCGTCAATATTCCTTTGTTTGATAATGAAGAAAGGAAAGTTGTTGGGACGGCCTATAAGCAGGTGAACAAAGAGGCCGCCATGTATATTGGCCTTGATTACGCAGGCAAGAAACTGGTCAAGCTGGCTAAAGAGGGTGAGCAGGTTGCCGGAAAAAATAAGACTCTGCTTGTTCACTGCTGGCGGGGAGGTATGCGGAGCAAAAGCATGGTCTGGCTATTTGAAACCATGGGAATTACCTGCCACCTGCTCCAGGGGGGATATAAGTCCTATCGGAATTATATCAGGGAGGCCCTTGCTCTTCCCTTAAATTTGCTGGTGATAGGAGGCCGGACGGGTAGTGGAAAAACGGCTGTTCTGAATCATTTGAAGAATAAGGGTGAACAGATCATTGATCTGGAAGGGCTGGCACATCATAAAGGATCAGCATTTGGCGCACTTGGTGAGATTGAACAGCCTTCCACAGAACAGTTTGAAAACGATCTTGGCAGGGAAATTTTATTTCTTGATCCAAAGCAGGTGACCTGGATCGAAGATGAAAGCAGAAATGTGGGAAAGTGTGTGATCCCCGGCGAGTTTTTTTCCAGTATGAGGAAAGCAGAAATAGTGTTTTTGGATATTCCTCGTGAACAAAGAGCAATGCACCTGGTTGAGGATTATGCTAAATATAAGCAGGAGGACTTGAGGGGCTGTATTTTAAAAATTGAAAAGAGGCTGGGAGGTGACCGTACCAGGGAGGCGCTGGAGGCCATCGACCGGGAGGATTTTTTCAATACCGCCATGATTACCCTTCATTATTACGATAAAGCCTATATGTATTCTCTTGAAAAAAACCACGAACAGTATCAGGTTCTTTCGTCAGAGAAGGTGGACCCGCATATTAATACAGAACTTCTGATTCAATATGAGAAGAAGAGAAGATTATGAGTTACTGGCTCCTGTTGGTAGTTATGAATCACTGAGCGCTGCAGGACAGGGGGGTGCTGATGCCATCTATTTTGGCATAGAGCAGCTGAATATGCGTGCCCGTTCATCTGCCAGCTTTACCACTGAAGATCTTCCACAGATCGTTGAGCGTTCCAGGGAACTTGGAATGAAATCTTATCTCACTGTCAATACTGTAGTATATAACCACGAACTGATCACCATGCGAAAGATTGTCGATCAGGCGACAAGGTTTGGAGTGGATGCCATTATTGCTTCGGATCAGTCGGTCTTGCAATATTGTAAGAGTGTGGGAGCCCGTGTTCATCTGTCCACACAGCTGAATATCAGTAATATTGAGACGCTGAAGTTTTATTCGAATTTTGCTGATGTAGCTGTTCTGGCCAGGGAGCTGAACCTTGAGCAGGTCAAAGAGATGTCCGATGCCATTGAACTGGAGGGGATTATAGGGCCTACTGGGAATCCCATACTGTTAGAGATGTTCATTCATGGAGCTCTCTGCATGGCTGTATCTGGAAAGTGTTATTTGAGCCTGCATGAGCACAACCAGTCTGCAAACAGGGGCAACTGTTTCCAGGTATGTCGCAGGGGATATACTGTAAAAGACAAAGATCGGGAAGTGGAATTGGATATTGACAACGAGTATATAATGTCGCCCAAGGATTTAAAAACCATTCATTTTTTGAACAAGTTACTGGATGCAGGAGTAAGAGTTTTGAAAATCGAAGGAAGGGCCCGGTCTGCCGAATATGTAAAGACAGTGGTAAGTTGTTATGATGAAGCCATTTTTGCCTATGTGGATGGATCCTTTACCAGAGAGAAGATTGTAGAGTGGGATAAGCGACTTACTTCAGTGTTTAACAGGGGGTTCTGGGATGGATATTACCTGGGGCAGAGACTGGGCGAATGGAGCGAAAAGTATGGATCCAGGGCCACACTTAAAAAAGTCTATATTGGTAAAGGGACAAACTATTTTGACCGGATCGGAGTTGCTGAGATAGTAATTGAAACAGGTAATTTGAATGTGGGCGATTCCATTGTTATTATTGGTCCAACAACAGGGGTGATAGAGACCACAGTCAGGGAGCTCAGGGTGGATGAAATCAACAGCCAGGTAGCCAGCAAAGGAGATAAGTGCTCATTGCCACTTGACCAGCAGATCAGGCGCTCAGATAAGGTTTATAAACTGGTGTCCAGGGACTGAGATGCTGATTTCTTCATGATGATCCGCAAAATGGTGGAATCAAAAGGATCTGAGGAGAGCACATAGATTTTCCCATTATGGTATGATTCTATAATACGCTTGGAAAGCGACAGCCCCAGTCCCCATCCCCGTTTCTTAGTGGTATATCCTGGTTTGAAGATAGTCCGGAATTTTGATTTGGCTATTCCTGTGCCTGTATCTTCTAAGTCCACAATCACACTCTCTTCTGTCTCCACCGCATGTACTATAATCCTTCCCTTTTCTTTAATAGCATCGGTGGCATTTTTACACAGGTTTTCGATGACCCATTCAAACAGAGTTATATTGAGTTTGTGAATAATAGGTTTGGAAGGCAGGTCCAGCAGGTATTCAATGCTTTTTGGTCCACGGGTTTTCATGTACTCCAGGCTTTCAGCAAGGATGGCAGAGAGGTCTGCTTCTACTAGTGTGGGTTTGGACCCAATTTTGGAGAAGCGGTCCGTGATCTTTTCCAACCTGATTGTATCCTTCTGCATTTCAACGATTATGGAAGGATCCAGACCCGATTCCCTGAGCAGTTCCATCCATCCGATCAGAGAAGAGATGGGTGTGCCCAGTTGGTGGGCGGCTTCCTTGGTGAGTCCTGTCCAGACCTCGTTCTGTTCGGCCTGCCTTGAAATGCTGAATGCGATATAGGAAACCAGGATAAACAGGATGATGACCCCCAGCTGAACATAAGGAAAGAAAATCAACTTCCGAAGCACAATTGAGTCACGATAGAAAAGCAGCTGATATTCACCGGCACCCAGGTTTATTACCAGGGAATCGTTTTCTTCGCGTGCATGTTCAAGTTGTCTGTAGAGGTAGGTAGAATCATCCAGACGGGTTGAATCCAGGTTTTTGTTCCCTAAAATTCGTCTTTCACTATCGGTAAGTATTACCGGAATATGTGTATTGCTCTCAATTACTGAAAAGGAGAAGGCCAGTTCCGATTCCAGATCTGCACTGACGACATTGCGTTCCGCTTCTGCCCACAACTCCATTTTATGTCTTTCAGTGTCTTCGATCTGACTGACCAGGCGGTTGGTATACCATAGAGAACCCATCCCGATAAGAATGGCTGCCATGAGAAGAATTTGCTTCCAGCGTTGTTTCTTGCTGTATATATCCACTCTGTTGTGTTTATTTAACTTATTCATCAATAACGAATTCAACTGCTGGTTTATTCTTAAAAGTGTCTTTTTCCACTCTTTTATTGCTCCAGCGTCCTTTTTCTTTCTTTTTTTCATTTTTGAAAAGACCCAGCTCTTCCTTAAGAATCTGCTTCAGTTCATTTTTCTCTTCATTCAGGTCCTTACGGATTTTCTCAGCAGTTTTTTCACGATCCATCTCTACTTTTGTTCCTGAACCACTGCTGTAAACCTTCAGAAAAAGGACCCTTGTGTCAGAGTCATCCGCTGCAACATTAAATTCACTGTTCCTTGCTCTCCGCGCCTTATTGTATAGCACTTCTGACAACTTAAGTCTGAGCCGGTAGTCATATTGATTATTAAAGCCATGGGTTCCCGAGGCCAGCAGGTTCAGGGCATTGGACTGTATATTCATGGAGGGGATTATGATCTGTCCCTCTTTGATAAGAATGTTATTTTCCAGTGTTTTGAACTGGATGTTTCGGAGTTCTTCCACTTCAATAAACCTGGAAAGGGACATAATAGGCTCAAAGTTGTTTAGTTCTCCATCTCTGATGCTTACACTGTTTTCGCTCATGATAGATGGTGGCCTGATGGAAAAAGTAGTATCAAAAGCAGCTGAAAAGATAGTGGTGCCGGAAATGCTGCCTTTCAGGTTCTCATGAGTAATCTGATTCTGCCCGAAATTGTTAAAGGAATGGAAGAGTTGACCGATATCCAGGTTATGGAGGCTTGCATTCACATTCATAAAGATATCTCCTTCCCTGTCCTGTACCATTCCATAATCTCCCCGAAGGGTTCCCTCCATGGTTTGCATGGTAAGTGATTTTACAAAAAGGAAGGGGGCATCGTAGGTGGCAATTCCTCTCACATCCTCAGCTTTGAACTGGTCCATATAGAACTCATTTATTACAAAATCGAGCTTCAGGTTTAGCTGTTCAGGAAAAAAAACAGATGTGTTGTGTCCCGAATCAGTTTTGGGAAAGTTGTCCAGTATTTCACGTAGGTCCAAGCGATTGGTATGAAGCGTGGCAGAGGCTATCAGGTGTTCCTCCTTCTTCAACAGAAAGGAGAGCAGATTATGGCCCGAAGCGGAAAAATCAAAATCGCTTGTTCCAAAAGAGCCTGAGAATGAGGGTTCCCAGAAATCGTTGTCGATATGTACAGTTCCGTTTAGCTTGCTGAAGGGAGCTCCGTTTTTTTGGGTCACGATCAGCACATCTTCAAGTGCCAGTCCACCCGAAAAATCAAGGGCCAGGAATTTTTCGCCCGGAGGTTTTAACCTGTCGTAAGAGCCGGATATTTTCAGATCGCTGATCAATGTTCCTTCGGCCCGATGGAGGGGAATCTCTTCATACCAGTCCAGCCACTGCTCCGGATGAATCTTCCCCTTAAGCCTGAAAGAAAAAATGGGATCGTAAAAGTTATGGATCCGACCGTTGAGGGAGAGATGGTCCGTACCAATAAGGGCATTGAGAGATTCAATGGTTAAAGAGGTGGTGATGGGACTGAATTGCCCCCCGTTCGAGTAAGTACCGCTTAGGTTCAGATTTTTTACTGAGAAGGGTAGCTGGTCCCATGATAAATTTGCGTTGGATGTTTGAAAGTCAGCTTCAATGCTGGGAGTTAATGTTGAACTGACCATTCCTGTGGTTCTTACATAGAGCTGAAGTGCTCCATTTCCCCTAATTCCTTTCAGAGTGTTGCTTACCTCGCTGGGCAGAAGATCCAGTACTTCATGTATTTCCAGGTTCCTGGCTTCTGCAACCAGGTCCATTTTCACTCCGACTCCATCATAGATTAAAAAATGTCCGTCCATATCAGCCAGGATCCGGTCAATCTGAATCTGCCCGGATTTGATGGTATACAGGGAATCGCTTACATCCATGTTCAGTCCGGCCTGAATCTCTCTGTCGGAAGTATAGAGGATTCCTTTATTTGATATTTCGCCAAGATGGCCGGAAAGAGCTCCCCGAAGTTGTGTGCTGCGTTTTGAGAATCGTCCATTCAGATCAAGACGTTTCAGGGATCCGGTGGAAATAAGCTGCTTGGCTTCGTTGTTTATCACCAGTCCAAAATCCAAAATCCTTAGGTTTGAGAGATTCACCGGCCCCCCCTCCTTTTTTTTTTGGTCTTCACTCGAAGAGATCTGGTAATTTATCTCGCCCCGGCTATCTGTATAAAGATGAATAATTCCGGATTTTATCTCAAGTTGCCTGATATTATACTTTTTCCTGATTAGTCCGATCAGGTTAAAACTGACGTTCACATTTTCAGCATACAGAAGCGTATCGGCTCCCGGGCCACTAAAATGCCGGGGACTGAAATTGTGACTGGACCAGATGGTAACGTTTTTCAGTTGGATAGAGGTATTGGGGAATTTTTGAAACACCTTTACTGTGATTTCCTCCACATCCACTTTGCTGTCGAGGCGCTCGTTGATCTCTTCCATCACATAGGCCTTGAGGTCGGTACCGTAAAATTTGACCACCACTACCCCTGTTATTGTAAGCAAGAGCAGGAGGATCAACACGAAAGCTGACAGATATTCAAGTATGACCCTTAATTTCTGCATCATCGTTATTTCAGAAACACGCTGAAATCATGGGTGTTGTCCAGCTCTAAGGGGGCTTCATTGAAGCGGAATATTCGAACTGGTTTCTTTCCGGTCAGAGACATTTGCTCTCCTTCCACGGAGAGCATGCACCCCTCTCTCAGGCCGAGAACTGTATCTCCTGGATTGGCTGCCAGATATTCCAAAATGCGGTCTTCTCTTGTTTCGCCTGCATGTCCGGGAGGATTCAAATCGGTGAAATGTGGATTGATCTGAAAAGGAATAAGCTCAAATGCCTTGAAGCTCTGTGGCTCCAGGATTGGCATATCATTGGTTGTGCGGATAGACGGACAGCATACATTGCTTCCGGCGCTCCACCCCACATATGGTATCCCCCTTCGGACCCTCTCCTGTACCGGAGCTATCAGGCCATTCTCCTGGATCATTTTGATCAGCTGAAAGGTGTTGCCACCTCCCACAATAATGGCTTCAGCGCTTTTCACAGCTGCAACAGGATCAGAAGCATGGTGAATGGATATAATGTCGTGTCCTATTTCTGCAAAGCGGTCTTTTACACGAGCTTCATAATCATCAAAACTGATGCTTACACCCGCATAAGGAAGGAAAAGGCACTGGAGTCGGTCTTTGCCTAAAAAATCCCGGATATTGTATTTTGGATAATCCAGGTAGGCCTCACCTGCATTGGTTGAATTGCTGATCAGAAGCAGTCTCATAGCTTGATTAGTTGGTTACAAAGCAAAGTTAATATTTTTGGGGTGCTATGTTCTTATAAAAAAACCGGCCCATCAGGATGAATCCCTGAACAGGCCGGTCGGACGGTAGTGGATAAAAAATTTAGAAGGCAAATGCAAGCCCGATGTCGAAGGGATATAGTTCCGGTCCCAGATCTTTTTTGAAGAGGGGTGTCATATAATAATTGACGTAAAATCCCAGGGCTCTGTATCCTACCCTGGCTGTAAATCCCCAGCGCAGCGGGGCCAGGTTATAATCTCCTTTGGCTTTCTCTTTAGACTTTTCTCCGCTGACGGTATATTTAATTTTTGTGTTTGACCAGAGCTTTAATCCACCAATAACCCCACCGGAAATGTAGATGCGATTTCTTGGTACCGGAATTTGAATTTCCAGTAGAAGGGGAGCCGTAAGATAGGTAATGTTCATTTTCGACTTGGAGATGTTCTCTGCATAGTCAGGCACATATTCATCTATTTTCCTGCTTACGGGATCTTTACGGATGCTATTCTGACCATCAAAATTATAGTTGATGAATTGAAATCCCAGGCCTGAGACGATACCTATTTTGTCGGTACCCAATCCAAAACCATAATCGATTATATTCATGTTCCAGTTCCAGGATTTTCCTGTGTTCAGGTCCATATATGCATCCTCAGGAGGCAGAGTCAGGGAGAAATCCGGAGTTACATAATTATTCAGGCCAACTTCCAGTCCTGCAAAATGAGGCCGGAATCTTTTTTTCCTTGTCTTGTTGTGTGTTTTGGGAAAATCGTCCATTTCCATCACTTTGATCTCCGTACCATCCTCACCTTCCACAATGCTAATGCCTCGGGAGCCCAGGACAACCCTGACGGTATCCCCGTTTTCTTCAACTATAAGTACCTCGTTTTCTCCCAGGGTGACCCTGGTGTTTTCAGGAGTCTCGATGACCTCCAGCTTGCCTAATACATTCATCGTGTCTCCCTTTGCGGGAGCCTCAGGAGCCTCGTCCAAAATAGGAACTTCTTCAACAACAGGGACCTCCTCGATCAGGGGGACTTCTGTAACTTCCGGAACGGTGTCCACCTGCTGAGCTGAAAGAGGAAACAGCATGAAACCTGCCGTTAATAGTAAAAACATCTTCTTCATGAGCTGTGGTTTTGTTGATTTGGTGGTAAGACGGTTGTGCGGACTGAAAAGTTACAGGATCAGTTTTAGATTTTCATTCCAACCACAATCACATCGTCAATCTGATCCAGATCTCCTCTCCAGTGTTCAAACTCTCTGTCGAGCTGCAGGCCCTGCTCACGCATTTCTTTTCCTGCAAGTGAGATCAACAGATTTTTAAATGGAAGGTATTTGAACTTTTTGCCTTGGGGACCACCAAACTGGTCTGCATAGCCATCAGAAAATATATAGAGATGATCACCGGGTTTAAGGTCGATTTTGTGACCGGTAAAAGGATGCATTACCAGGTGAATACTTACAGGCATTTTGTCTGTTTTGTATTCTGTCAGTTCTCCGCCTCTTACCAGGTAGAGCGAATTATTGGCACCGGCAAATAGAAGACGTTTTTTGTCTTTGTCAACCTTGCAAACCACCATATCCATTCCGTCTTTCGCTGTTCCGGGGTCTCCTTTCTGGTGCAGGGTTTCAATAATCTGGCTGCGCAATTCATTGAGCAGACTGTCGGGATCTATATCAGGGTGTTTGTTGACGATTTCGTTCATCAGGGCCATACCCAGCATGCTCATAAAAGCTCCGGGGACCCCATGACCTGTGCAGTCTGCTGCGGCAATATAGAAATGTTTTTCCTGCTGGCTGAACCAGTAAAAATCCCCACTAACAATATCCCGTGGTTTATATAAGATAAAGTATTCCGGGAGCCCATCTTTCAGGATATGGGAGGATGGAAGCAATGAGTTCTGGATGGTCTGCGCGTAGTGGATGCTATCCATGATCGCTTTCTGATGCTGAGCAATCTGATCCCGCTGGAATCTTGCAAAATCACGCTGGGCCTCAATCTCCGTATTGGCCACTTCCAGCTCATGGGTCCGCTCCCTAACCTGTTGTTCCAGCCTGTCTTTCTGAGCCTTGATGGTTCTGATTCTGATAATATAAAAGAGGTAAGTGGCTGCAATGAAGGTCAGGATGAGCAGTATTCGAAATACCCATGTATTGTACCAGGCCTTGCGGATGAAAAAGTCATAGTTTTGCGTGTAACCCCAGATATTGTTTTTCCCTTTTGCCTTGTAGATAAAAGTATATTTACCGGGAGGCAGGTTGTTGTAATACGCTTTATATTCATTTCCCCGGTGGTAGGAGGAATACTGATTTCCTGTTCCTCTCAGGTAATATTCATATTCTACCGAAGTTTCATCTGAAAAAGAGAGTGCACTTATTTCGAAAATAAAATTATTTTCATTGTGTGAAAAGATTTGTTCATTTTCAGGGAGAACAGGGTCCCCGTTAAGAAACATTTTTTCGATGTAGCATACAGGAGCAAAATTCTGAGTCGATTTGGCCCTGATATTGAAATTGGAAATCCCATGGTAGGTTCCCACCCAGAGCAAATCATTCTGGTCCAGGTAGAGTCCGCCCGGTGTAATCTCATCCCCACTTAGTCCGTCTTTGGTATTAATGGTGAATTCAAATTCCTGGTTGATGGTATTGAAATAGGAGAATCCTTTATTTGTACCAAGCCAAAGGTAATTCCTGTTTTTTGCAGGCAAAATCGATTTGATCATCATCTCGCGGTCGAAGGTGGAAAGTTCCATCTGTTCGAAACGATTGTCTCTTACGAGGCCAATTCCACAGTCGGTACCCACCCAGATCTTATTTTCCTCCTGGTGGAGTGACCAGATATTACATTCGGTTTGCTGAAGCAGTTCAAATTCTGTCCCGTTAAACTCCACAAAACCCGAGTTGTTGCCCCCAATTATTTTTCCGTTCACCTCGATAAGCTGAAATATATTGGCGGTAAATTTATTTTTGAGTTCCCTGGGCCGGGAATAGAAGTCGGGAAAATAGTAGATAATCCCGTTAATGCCTGTAAGCAGGAACATTTCACCTTTGGATGTTACAAAAATATTTTCAATGCCGTGGGCAATCTGTGTGAAGGGTTTGTGCCTGACAATCTCCAGTGTTGCGCTGCTTACTTCGAACAGCCCTTTATTGTTGGCCAGCAGAATATTTTCATTGGGCAAGAGGGTCCCTGTGAATTTGGTGTTGTTCGACCCTATGACGGGGGTGAAGTTCACGGGCTGATCATGATCATAGTAAAAAGCTCCATTGTCAGAAGTGATCCACATTCGCTGCCGCTTATCCTGAAAAACAGAATAGATGTAACTGTTGATGGTTCCGGGATAAAAATTACGTAATCCCTTGCGGTTGGTCAGACGTTGCAGTCCACCCGAAAAACCAATCCAGATATTGTCTTCATGATCGATCAGGAAGGAGAGAATCTTGTTGTTTTTAATCCCGATTTCCTGCTCATAAATGATAGGTTCCTGGTCGGTGGAGATGACCTGCATAATTTGTGAGTCGGTCACAAGCCAGATGGACCCAAATTTATTGGTGGTGATATCTGAAATAATATTGACAGGGAAATGAAGCCTGTTGTTCAGGTTTTGAAAGTTGGTTTTTCGGCGATTCTCAATCAGATCTGATAAATGCGCAATGGTGAGGCCATCTCTGGTTGATATCCAGATGCTATCATTGACATCTATATAAAGGGAATAACAATCTACGTCACTCAACTGGGTAAGCTGTTCCCCTAGGGGATCAAACATAAACACTCCCTCATTGGAGGCAAAGAGGAGATTTAAGCTTCCCGGATCTTCCGTGATGCTATAGATGACCCCGGGCAGGGTGGGGTGTTCAGCATTGAGATACCGTGTTTCTCCAGTGTTACTCTCCTGGTAGATCCCGTCATCGCTGATAAACCACCGCATATCTCTGGAATCGATAAATATATTTTGAAAAGAGAGACCTTCCCAGAGGATTGCCAGGGTTGAATCGCCTGAGAATTTTGTGATGCCTCCTGTGGTTGCAAAATACATGGTGCCACTGCTGTCCTGTTCAATGTCCCGGACCGAATTTCCGGGAAGCCCCTGTTCATGATTGAATACCGTCATTTCCCGACCATTGTAGCGAACAGCTCCTGAATTTGTTCCGAACCACATATATCCTTTTTTATCCTGGAAGATTGAAAATATATCCTCCTGGGGAAGTCCGTCGTTTGCACCATAATTCACGTAGGGTAACTGACCGGTCTGAAAACTCTCGTAGTAGCTGTTAATAAATGCTTCCGGTGCCTGCAGGGTATTTCCCCGGAGTGCTTTTATCAGTATACCGATCAATCCCTGTTGTTGTGATCTATGAATGAATTTTTCAACCTCCTTCTGAAGTTTAGGCTGGTCCTTACGCAGCGCCCAGCTCACATTTACACTTCCCAGTTCTAACTTTGCTTCCAGGTTGGGATACTCCGATAACTCATTAAATGCGTTGTACAGAATGGTATAATCGGCCTTCCCGGCCAATACATCGGGAATAAAGTTGTTTATATTTTCGTAGTAGTAGTTTGTAATACCGTTCTTTTTCAGCATATCCTCATAAACTGTTCCGCTACCGGTTACTCCACGAAAATTTTGCAAATCATCCAGGGTTTCAATTTTTGCTTCTTTCCTTGCCATTACAGTGTAGGTGGATGGGTACACCGGAATCATATTGACCTTGTTGGACCTCCAGTCGAGCGGGGCAATGGTCTCACATGCCAGGTCAAAATAATTGAACCATTCAGGGGTGTAAGAGGAGTCTCGTACGACTTCTCCTTCATCGTTCTCCCAGTATTTTTCAAAATGAGGGGTTACCACAAATTCAAGGGTGACTCCCAGGTAATCAGCAAACTCTTCTGCCAGGGCATGCATGAATTGCTTTTGGCCGTTTTCATGGTAAACAAAATCCCGGTCACGGAGAGCTACTACCAGTGTGCGGGAAGCAATGATCTCATCCAGGTCCCGGTGGTAGCGGTCAAGTTTCAGATTCTTATTGACCCGGTCCAGATAGGAGTGATACGTAATGCCAAAACGTTTAAAAAAAATCTCATCCAGGATTCCGTTACTAGCAATGGTCTCGAAAAAATTTTCAACTTCCTTGATCAAAGGGTTGTTCTTTTCAACGGCCCAGGCCGTTTTGCTGATATCGCTTATTGGGAAGGCAATTTTATATTTTTGCCCGCTGTTTGCAATGAAATTCAGGGCCTCATCAGCATCAAGTACAATCCCATATACTTTGCCTTCCTCAATCAGATCTTTGGTTTCTACTGTGGATCCGGTTCTGATCAATTCAATTTTTTCCCCGAGCGTATTGTTTATTTCTCTGAGGTGCTCGTCGAATGTCGTGGCTCCCATGAAAGCGATTCGCTTATTGGAAAGATCAGCAATTCCTCCGGGAATAGTCTCGTTTTTGTTGATGATTAACAATTCGGCAGACTGGAGGGTTTGAGCAAAACCAAAAAGTTTTTTTCGCCACTCATTAATGGTAAATGTGGAGCAAATAATATCGGAATGCTTGAGTGCATCGGGTGTATACAGGAGATCGGGATTGCTTTTCATGTCGGAAGGAATGCTTCCGTTTTTCTTAAAGGCTTCATCCCAATCGATCTCTACTTCAATGAGTTCAACATTGAGATAGCGGGCAAACTCCAGGGCAAGGTCATGGTTGATGTTCCTCAGGTCGTCGGAAGTAAAAGCCACATATATTTTTCCAGATCGTCTGATTTCATCCAGGCTCCGGCCAAAGACTCCGGCCACAAACAGAAGTAGTATAAGAAATAGAGTTTGTCTTTTTAGAAACATGGCATTACTTTTCAAAAAACTCTTTCAGTCCGCCAAAATAGAAAACATCCCATCCATGAATCATATCTTCATATGCCTCATCGGGAATATTGGTATGATGAAGATCAATTTTTGTGAAATGCCTGTTTGGACGCAGGGAAATGGTCACGATGGATTTCTCTTCCTGATCGCCAAAAAACCATTCCTGTACGATTTTGCTGTCCTTTTCAAAGGAGATATTAATGCCTTCGATATCCCCATCGAAGAGAGAAAACGGTGTTCCCGGCTCTTCTTTCATTTCAGCTTTAGCACCCGTCCAGAGGGCAATAGCAAAAGGATTGATAAGTGCAGCATAAATCTCTTCGGGAGAACCTTTGATGCGGTAGTATTTGCGTAGTTCTTTCATAGTTAACTCAGTTATTCAAAAATAAGGCTTTTTGTGGAATTACCCCCATGCGCAACCATCAGGAAGAAAGTTGCATCATTTAAATGATCAGTATTCTCTTTTTCAGTAACTTGTATTAACATTAACACAATGAGAACTATATCCAGAGTAATTTCGACAGCAATTATTTTCCTGGCTATTTGGAGTCAGGGATTGGCTCAAAGCACATTCTCCCCGGAAGCCTATATGCAATTTCGTACGCAGCATGTGAATTATACGGCCGGACAATTACTTTCCGATTTTCCTGCCAGAAATACCTACTATTCTCAAAGGAAGTATCCGGCTTCCCTTCCGGAGATCCCCTGGTTTGATACCCTTGACAGCCATTTTCAATTCACATCCGATGAAAAAGAAATCTTAAGTAAGAACTGCTTTATGGTCTCAGAACGGCTAAGTGATTTTAGCTGGACAGATGCATTTATTGATCTTTATGGTAATGACCTGCCCCTCTTTCTAAGTTCCGATTTTCTTCTTTTCACTTTGCATAATTCCTACGATGCTGTTTTACAGACCATCGAATGGCAGTACCTGGAACCCAATCTGAAAGAGTTGTTGTTGGCCATGTACAATCGTTTTCCTATGGTAGCAGCCAGTTATGCAGATGAGAGCCGTTTTGAACCGGTCTTGGAAGATGTGGACCTTTATATCTCAGTGGCGCTTTCCCTGGCAGAAGGGAAAAATTATTTTCCTCAGTGGGATACTCCGGAGAAATTCAACCAGGTCATGGAGGCCGTGGCTGCAGAGCAGATGAGCTGGATGACGCTATTTACAGAGAGCAGGGACCGGAAACTGGATTTTAGCCAGTTCACACCAAGGGGGCATTATAATAAGATCATATATACGCCCGATGGAGAGCGTACCCTGGAAAATTATTTCAGGGCCATGATGTGGTTGGGACGCATCGATTTTTTGTTGACGGCCCCTCCGAACAACCCCTGGGAGGCTGACTGGACCAACGATGAGCTTCGGAGAATGCAACTGGGGGCCCTACTTACCAATGAGGTGCTTTACAGTTGCGGAAAACTGGCTAATCTGAACAGGCACGAAGAGATCATATCATTTATGGTGGGTCCGGACGATAACCTGACTCCTGCTGAACTTCACGAATTAAGTGAAGTATCATTGGATAAGGCTGCTGACCTTTTTGAGCAGACGGAGTTTGCTGATTTTATGATGGAGCTGAATGCATCGGACGATTATGGGCAGAAGATCATGTCCAATTTCTTTCTCGTAGATCCTGATACCACTGATCCTGGAAAGTTGCCCGTATCCTATAAACTACTGGGACAGAAATTCCTGGTGGATTCCTATGTGTTCAGTGAAGTGGTTTTTGACAGGATCGTCTTTGAGGGAAAGAAGATCTGGCGACCCTTGCCCGATCCACTGGATGCTATGGCGGCTCTGGGAAACGAAGATGCCCTGGCTTTGTTGGAAGGAGAGCTGGAGCGGTATAAGTATGCAGCCAATATGGCCAGTCTCAAATACCTTATTGAGGAGTATGATGATGATTTCTGGGAGCAGTCTTTGTACAATACCTGGCTGGGTGCCATAAGGAGCCTGAATCCACCGATTTCCACTAACGGGATGCCCTATTTTATGCTTACTACGGCCTGGCATCAGGAGAAACTTAATACACAACTTACTTCCTGGGCCCAGTTGAGGCATGATAATATCCTTTACGGGAAACAATCCTATACCGGAGGAACGGGGTGTTCCTACCCTTATACCTATGTGGAACCCTACCCCGAATTATATGGAAATCTGATGGTTTTTGCTGAGAAGGCTGAAGCTAAGTTCGAAGAAGTTTTACCCGGAGGCCTTGCCTGTAAGGCGCAGATAACCAGTTATTACAGGAAGTATGCAGTGCTTATGGAGAAGCTGCATGAAATTGCCAGGATGGAGTTGAATGGAACAATGCTCACCGAAAGCCAGGTGATTTTCTTAAAAACAATGATCAACGATTATATGACTTCCGGCCCCTCTGTCACCGGCTGGTATACAGACCTGTTTTTTGATATTCAGAAGGGTCTCTCCCAGGATTTCACCGTGGCTGATGTTCATACGCAGCCAACTGATTACAGTGGAGCTGTTGTTGGAAATGTGTTGCATGTAGGTAATGGTGTTATTAATATGGGTGTCTTCCTGGCTGAAAACCCATGTAATCCGAAAGAGCTGATGGCCTTTGCCGGTCCGGTTTCTTCTTTTCATACAAGTTTGACTGGGAATTTCAAGCGGCTGACGGACCAGGAATGGGAGGAGACTTTCTGGTCAGGATACAAGAATTTTCCGGATCGTCCCGACTGGGTAGCAGCCTATTTGCTTAATAAGGATGGAGAGCTGTATGATGAAGGCAGGAAATTGAAAGGGGCTTTGTATACGGGGTTAGCACAAGCACAAGAAGAATCTCAACTGGTCGATTATCTCCTGCTGTTTCCAAATCCTGTGGAAAACGAGGCCCATGTGCGCTTTGTGTTGAAAAGGGATGCTCCTTTCTTCATGGCAGTGTATGATATGACAGGAAGAGTTATGTTTAAAGAAGATACAAGGATGCTCTACGCGGCCGAACATGATGTGTTAGTTCCGGCCGAAAGTTGGGCCTCCGGCCTCTACCTTGTCAGGATCAATCTGGGCGACTTGTTTTTTACCCGGGAACTTGTGGTTCAATAGTTTAATCGATGGATTTATAAACTTCGGAGATCTCGATCTTAACGATGCGGTAGCCTTTCCAGACCTCGATGGCGGCAAAGATAATTCCCATAAAAACTGCAAACATTCCTGCATAGAAAAAGGCAACGATCAGCCAGTCAAATCCGAGACTGGTTTTATTTATGGTTACCCCGATTAATACGGAGCTGACGATAAAGAGCGCCACCGCCAGTGAGTAGCTAAAAACAGCATTTCGAACCAGGGAAATGCGGCCGATCAGGTGGCTGATCTGGAGTTCTATATTATTTATACGGGTGCTGTCATTTTCATCAATCTTCTCCTGGTGAAAAATCTTTCGTTTCTCTTCATTTAGCAGCCGGATACGATTGACCACCAGGCTGTATTTGTTGTTCATGCCAAGCAGAAGCAGTCCGCAGGCTGAAATCATTAATCCGGGTGCCAGCATCCCCTGGATTAATTGAACAATGGGAGTCTCCATTACATGAGTGTTTGTTATTGCAAATGTTGCGATTAAATGTGGAATTCACAAGATCTGGGGGAGCCAGAGGGACAGGTGAACCCTGGGCGGGATAATTAATTCTCGTCTCTGAAGAACAATTCTTCCTTCAGTGTAACAATCCGGTCCTCTACAATGGCTCTGACTGAGATACCCTGGTTGCTTGTTTCCTTTTCCGGGATCCGATCCAGGGCATCAATGTAGCGCTGGTAATCTACCAGGGCCGCTTTTGATTGCTGAAGGCTATTGTCGAGGATGGAGGCCATATAGTATAGCGACATGGCATTGGCTGAATCTGCCTCCCAGGCCTGCTCATACAGGGTATAAGCCTCGTTATACTGCATCTCGAGCCGTTTGATATTTCCCTGTTCGGAATAGATACGGGAGACAATTGAGGGATCGGGCTGCATCAGTTCCAGGGATCTGTTCAGGTAGTACATGGCTTCCTTTTTCCTGGTGGTGGTGGCCAGGCTGGCCCCAAGGAAAAAGTAGATTTCTGCATCTAGGGTGTCTTTTTTCAAAGCGAAATTTAGAGCTTCAATGGCCGATGCAAAGTCTACCCGCAGGTAATGAGAGATCCCCTTGAATTTTAATGTAAAAGCGGTGGAGTCGCCCAGTTGATTGGCATATTCTAAATAGCGCACGGCAGTTTCTGGTTCACCGGTCTTATAATAGGCATAGCCAAGGAGCTTGCTGAATTTAATACTGGTGGTATCGATTCCCAACATGGCTTTGCAGATGGGGATGGACTTCCAGGCATTTTTTGACTGGATATACCAGTTTGCCAGGGCAAAGGCGGCTTTTTGGTTTTCCGGGTAATAGTGATAGGCTTGTTCATAGCAAACCACAGCTCTTGTATGGTGGTGCCGGTTCAGGATATCTCCCATCATCATCAGGCTGCTCAGGTTCAGGGAATCGATGGCCAGGACCTGGTTCAGTGCACGCTCAGCTTCTCTATATTGCTGACTGAAAGAGGCCATTTCGGCCAGCTTCAACCAGGAGGCCACATCTGTACTATCGGATTGCACAAGCTGGGTGTAGCTGATTTTGGCTTCTACATAGTTTCCTGCATCAAAATATTCTCTGGCCAGCATACGACGAAGTCTAAGCTCACCGGGATGATGTGTTAGTGCGTGTTGAAGGGTTCCAATGGCCTTCGTGGGCTGTCCAAGCTGTGTCTCTGAGAGCGCCTTCAGGTAGAAGTTGTAATATGCAGTATCGCCCGATGCAATCAAGGAGGTTGAAGCATCGATTACATCTTGGTAACCACCGGAATAGTAGAGGTCAGAAAGCTTATTCTGGGCCAGAATGGAAAAACAGGGTGCAAAAACAAAAATTGCTGCAAGAAGGAGATGTTGAGCGTGTTTCATGAGTAGAAAATAACCGCTGTACCTTATATACAGCGGTCACAATATGGAAATATTTTATTGAAGGGCGAAGGTAACGGGGAAGGTAAATATAACATCAACGGTTTTTCCACGCTGCTTTCCGGGTTGCCATTCGGGTGAAGATAAAACAACCCGTTTCACTTCATCGATCGATTTGCCTTCTACCCGGGCAAGTTTCTCCTGATTCGGCACCTCTACTTTACCCTCGTGGGACACAATAAATTTGATTTGTATTGTTCCACCTACGCCTTGCTCGGAAGCCTCAGATGGATATTTGAGATTCCGGGCAATGTATTTTCTGAATTCCAGTGGATCCTCACTTCCGTTGAAAGTGGGCATCTCTTCGACTATATAGAAAAGTTCACCTGTGTATGTGTCAGGGGATGTAGTTTCAATCGCTTCGATGGGTTCGACGGGTGTATCCTTATCCGTACATGAGACGATAAAGAGTGCAATGACGGTTAGCGGGAGCAGCAAAGCAAGTTTCCACCTGCTTCCCAGCTTATAGTTCTTGTTTAGCATGTTGATTCGATTTTTGATTTGTCTACTGAATTGATTTGAAATGGATGCGCGTCCGATATATTGGTTTAAAATTGACAGTTGATATAAATTGAGGTCGGTGCCCTTGCTCAGCACTCCGGAATCAGCCAGATATTCCAGGTTCTCAATCAAAGATCTGCGGAACATCCAGGCCACCGGGTTGAACCAGTTAATCAAAACAAATATCTCCAGGAGAATACGGTCGATGGAGTGCCATTCTCTTTTATGAATGTTTTCATGTTCCAGGATGTGATTGAAGGAGGAGTCTTCTGTAGTGGCAG
>JAOZQY010000022.1:33927-50511 GCA_029931975.1 Bacteroidales bacterium
GCAGTGTCGGGCTCGCAATAAGAGAGTTTCCGTATGCTTCGAACCGTTTCGAATGGATGATAGCCCGTGCGATACGTACTAGTTGCAGGAGCATTTTCACTATGCCCAGGGCAAGAAAAACCAGGTAGATTATCATCAGCACACCAGTAAATGAGAGAGAGCCGGTTTTTGCTGTGGCTGCTCCGGTTCCGAAGATGGTAACCCCCTCCAGGTTGATGGAGATGGGGCTCATCTGGCCAACAGGCATCCGAATGGAACCGGGCAAAAGGGGTAGCAAAAAAGGCAGGATGATCACGCCAAACAGGTAGATCCGCCGAACAGTGAAATTTTTATCCTTTTCGAAAAACAGTTTGTAGGCTACAAACAGGATCATCAGGCAGATGTTTAGTTCCATCAGGTATGGAAAGAATTTATTCATTGGGGCCTTGTTTTTGTTTGAGTTCCTCCATGATCTTAATAATCTCATCGGCCTCTTTCATGCTCATTGATCCGTTGCTTCCAAAGTGTGAGAGCACCTGTTTCATGGAGTTGTTAAAGTAGTCTTTCATGAGGCCGGAGAATCTTTCAGTGCGATATTGCTCCCGACTGACCAGGGGATAGTACTGGTGAGATTTACCAAAGCTGCGATGGTCCACAAATCCTTTTTTCTCCAGTATTCGGATAATGGTCGATACCGTATTGTATGCCGGCCTGGGTTCAGGGAAATGTTGCAAGAGGTCTTTTACAAATCCTTCTTTCTCATCCCAGAGGATCTGCATGACCTGTTCTTCTGCTTTGGTAAGTGTGTTCATATAATGCTTTTTCATCTCTTGTCTTTGCAAACGTAGAACTAAATATTTAGTTATGCAACTAAAAACCTAGTTTATTTTACATTTTTTACTTCATTGGATGATTTTATACTCGTTTTCTTATTTAGAATGGTCTGTTGTAAGTTGTTTATTGATAGCAAAAAACGTGCTGTTCTTATTTAGATCGAATATTTATTTCTTATGCTTTGATAAAATTTGACGCTTCTTGTTATCGAATTCACATCAAAATTCTATTTTTAAGGCTTCAAATTGTGAAAGCAATAACAAAGCATTATATAAAACCCAATAAAACAGTGTGTTACATTAAATAATTTTCAAACCCATGGAGACGATTATTGAAAATGAATTAGTTAAGGAGCTGGCCAACAAGCATGGACGTTCACGTGATAGCCTTGTTCCCATCTTACAGGATCTGGTTGTTCATAACCGCTTTCTTTCCAAGCAGGATATGATTGATGTGGCCCGAGAACTGGATATAAGTGCTGCCGATGTATATGGAACGGCAACATTTTACACTTTTCTCGATATTGAACCCAAAGGAAAATATGTGATCAGGATCTGCAAGACTATCTCTTGTGCCATGAAGGGTAAAAATGAGATGTTAGCCACCATTGAGGAGATCCTGAAGGTGAAAATAGGAGAGACCACACCCGATGGTAAGTTCAGCTTACTGGAGACTAACTGTATTGGTTGGTGCCATAAGGCGCCTGCCATGCTGATTAATGACACGCCTTATACCGAGCTTACACCAAGGAAGGTGACTGAGATTTTGCGGGAATACATTAAGAAATAATCACTGAAAAACATCAATAACATGAGTTCAAACCATGTAAAAAGAGTAGATCTGATTTTTGAGAAGATCGAATGCAAGGCTGTACTGGAAAAAATTGTTGACATGGAACCTGATGACATTTGCCAGGAGCTACTGGATTCAGACCTGAAAGGCAGGGGAGGCGCCGGTTTTCCAACCGGGATGAAGTGGAGGTTCACAGCGCAGGAGAAAGATCCTGTGAAATATATTGTATGTAATGCGGATGAGGGAGAACCCGGAACGTTCAAGGACCGGGAGATCCTCGATCAGGTACCCGGAAAAGTATTTTGCGGAATGGCTATCGCTGGAAAAGCTGTAGGGGCCAAAATGGGATATGTATATCTGCGGGGTGAATATAAATTTCTGATTCCCAAATTGAATACAGAACTGGATAAGTTTCATAAAACCATGGATGAGTTTAATCAGAACTTCAGGATACAGATCCGCCTGGGGAGCGGTGCTTATATCTGTGGTGAAGAAAGCGCTCTTTTTGAATCCATCGAGGGAAAGAGGGGAGAGCCCCGTAACAAGCCTCCCTATCCGACTTCATTCGGACTATTTGGGAAACCAACCGCCATTAATAATGTGGAGACCCTGGTTCACACGGTGATGATCATGAATTATGGAGCTGACCATTTCCGGGAGCTGGGTACCAAAGACTCCAGGGGTTCAAAGGTATTCTCCATCTCGGGCGATACACCCAAGGCAGGTATTTTTGAACTGGAGCTCGGGATGACTGTGGATCAATTTGTGAATGATTTTGGAGATGGTGATACCAAGGCAGTTCAGGTAGGGGGTGCATCAGGCTTCTGTGTTCCCAGGAAAAAGTTTGCAGAGACCATTATCGGATTTGAGGGGATGCCAACCGGAGGGTCCATGAAGCTGTTTAACTCTTCCCGTTCCATGTACAATGTACTTCACAACTATCTGGATTTCTTTACCGAGGAGTCATGTGGACAGTGCACTCCCTGCAGGGTTGGATGCCAGCAGCTCCTGAAAGGTGTTGAGGCGGTGAAGAGGGGAGAGAAGAACTCCAAATACCTGGACGAGCTGGTTAAGCTGGCGAAGACCATGAAGCGGGCTTCTAAGTGCGGATTAGGCCAGTCGGTGGGTAATGCTTTTGGTTCCATCGTGGAGAACTTCAAGGAAGAGATTATTTACTAATTGAAAATTGATAAAACTAGATATTATGGTAAGTTTATCCATTAATGGCATGCAGGTGAAAGTTCCCGAAGGAACCACCATACTTGAGGCTGCCAAACAATTAAATTTCAGGATACCAACTCTCTGTCATCACGATGACCTCTGTGTGGCCGGAAATTGCCGGGTCTGTGTGGTGGAACAGCTGGGAGCAAAAGCCCTGGTTGCTTCTTGCGCTACCCCGGTTACCGAAGGAATACAAATTCTGACCAATTCACTGAAAGTTCGCTCGGCCCGAAAACACATTATCGAGTTGCTGCTTTCGGAGCACAATGCCGATTGCACCAAGTGTTACAAGAACGGAATGTGTGAACTTCAGGATCTTTCCAATGAGTTTGCTGTTGGCGATCACATTTTTATAGATCTCAATACCATTAAGGATTATACCGTCGACCGCTTTTCTCCTTCTATACAGAAGGATGACAGTAAATGTATTCGCTGCCAGCGCTGCGTTCGTACCTGCGAGCAGCTGCAGGGAGTGAATGCGCTTACGGTTGCTTTCAAGGGAGATCAGCAGCGGATTACCACTTTTGAGGACCTCTCTATGGCCGAGGTGATCTGTACCAATTGCGGACAGTGCATCAACCGTTGTCCCACAGGAGCGCTTGTGGAGCGCACCTACCTGGATGAGGTATGGGATGCCATCCTGGATCCCACCAAACATGTGGTGGTTCAGACCGCACCTGCCGTAAGGGTTGGCCTGGGTGAAGAGTTGGGCCTCAAACCAGGCAAAAGGGTGACGGGTCAGATGGTCTCTGCTTTGAAGCGACTTGGTTTTGATTCGGTACTGGATACAGATTTTACTGCTGACCTGACCATTATGGAGGAGGGAACGGAGTTGTTGACCAGGCTGAAGAAGGCATTGGTGGATAAGGATTCCGATGTTGCTTTGCCCATGACCACCTCCTGTTCACCTGGATGGGTTAAATTCATAGAGCATACTTTCCCTGAGTATCTTCCCAATGTATCTACCTGTAAGTCACCCCAGCAAATGTTCGGGGCGCTGACAAAAACTTATTACTCCCGGAACAGGAACCTGGATCCCAAGGATATTGTAAGTGTATCCATTATGCCCTGTACTGCTAAAAAGTATGAGGCAAATCGTCCTGAAATGCGCTCGAGTGGATTTAAGGATGTGGACTACGTCCTGACCACCAGGGAACTGGCGAGGATGATCAAGCAGGCCGGTGTGGACTTCAACAGACTGAAGGAAGACAAGTATGACAGCATTATGGGTGTATCAAGCGGGGCGGGTGTAATCTTTGGAGCCACCGGTGGGGTCATGGAAGCGGCTTTGAGAACAGCCTATGAGATCGTAACCGGCAGGCCGGTGCCTTTTGAGGATCTGAATATTACTCCGGTGCGCGGCATGGATGGTGTCAGGCAGGCTTCTGTGCTATTCGAGGATTGCAAGGAGGAGTGGAGTTTTCTTAATGGTGTGGAACTGCAGTGTGCTGTAGCTCACGGACTGGTTAACGCCAGGAAGTTGATGGATGGAGTAAAAAGTGGAGAGATCAACGTTCACTTCATCGAGGTGATGGCCTGTCCTGGCGGATGCCTGGGTGGGGGCGGACAACCCATTCCTACCAATGAAGAGATTCGCAAAAAGCGGACCGAAGCAATTTACGCAGAGGATATGTCCATGGAGATCAGGAAATCTCATGAGAATCCAGAGATTATTGGGATCTATAAAGATTTTCTGGGAGAGCCCCTGGGACACAAATCCCATGAGCTGTTGCATACGCAATATACCAAGCGTGTACGATACTAGCAATACGAAAGTCAATATAGCTGAAGAGGGGGTGTCTCAAAAAGGACACCCCTTTTTACTCTACAGGAAGATCGAATAACCAGAGGGTCAGCTCCGACTGGGGATCAATGGTCGATGGAGCTACTACTGTAAGGTAATTGGCACCTGAAACAATCAGGTCATTGTAAAGGGAGGTGAGTAAAACATTGTCCTGGTTATACGCTGAATCATGCACTGCAACAGTAATCGCTGCCCTGGCATTATAGTCTTTGACTTCGAAAGGATCTGATAATTCTGCGAAATCCATATCAGAAACAACCCTCCTGTCGGGGGAGGTTCCACCCATATAGACATCGATGGAGTCCTTGAGGATAGCTGCGTGGAGCACCTGGAATTTCACATTTCCCGACTGGGGACGACTTGTTTCTATCTCCTGAATGAGCATTACCGGATCCAGCTCGGCCCCTGTTATAATGACGCTATAGCTTTTATCCTCTTCAAGGGTAAATGATTGGCTTTCAAGAATATCTCCCGTTCCAGCATGTTTGACGGTAAAGTTAATCTCTTCCGATACTGATTCAAGAATTACTGACCCTGGAAAATAGCTTCCATATGGTTGCTCATTGGGCACTTCAATATCATCTACTATCCAGTTAACATTCTCAAGTCCCGGAACGAATTGATAGAGGTAGCAATAGGCTCGTGTTTTTTCAGGATCTGGCTCAGGTTCATCGGTGCAGGATAGAAAAAAGAGAGAAAAGATGATAGTAAAGAGAACTAGTTTTTTCATAAAATCAGGATTGATGTGTAGCCTCGAAAAGTTCAATGGTTTCAGCTTGCATAAGCACCCAGAGTGAATAAATACCTTTTGCCGTTCCAACGGGAATATTGAGACAGTTGATGGCTGAAACGATCATCACGAGAATGCGTGCCCATGATCGGTAGGAGAAAAGACCTGCCCCGCCAATAACTCCAAGGACACTAAAAAACAACAGAATAATTGCAATGGCATTTCCAATCAGTGTAAGCACTTCTTTTGCGATGGGTTCTTCCTGACCAATTAGTTCATAAAGAAACTGGAATCCAAAGAAGATGGCAAGCGCCCCCATCAGTCCGAGTATTCCGAATCCGATATGCAGTGCTCCCACAAAGGAGACATGCTGTTTCATATTGCCTTGTTTTTCCATGATATAAGAATTATAGGTTGTAACAAAAATCATACCGTGTATCAATAGACCGGTTGATCATCTGCCACCATTTGAAATGAAGATTCGATGGAATTCTCACTATGTCCGATGGTACACAGATATACCCAGCCGCTACGAAAAATAGTATTGGCTGTGTAGGAGAGGATGGTAGAATCGGCTGGCAGGCTATCTGTCGGTGTGACAATAATTGTGTTCCACAGATTTTCCTCTGTGAACTCAAGATATTCACTTACAGTAGTATAGCTTGTTCCTGATAGAGCTTTGTTTTCTGGAAGATCTCCGCCAACATAGATGTCTACCGGACCCATGGCAGCTGCAGCATGCAGGAAACGAACCTTGACCATGCCTGATGTGGGACGACGTGTGTCCAGAGGTTCACAGAGAAGGTGAGGTTCTTCTTCCGTTCCAAGAATGGCCACCATATATGAAAAATTCTCCATCATCTTACAGGAGATGGTATCAAGCAAATTTCCGTTATCGCTATTACTGACACCAATAAGTACATCCTGTTCGCTCTGATCGAGTATAGCAATGGCTTCGGCAGGATATCCGTAAGGGTGATCGTTGCCTATGATTTCATCATCTATTTCCCATTGCACATTAAACGATTCCAGGAGGTAGTTATAGTAGAACTGGTAGGAGTTGATGGTCTGGGGAATGGGATCAGGTTCCTTCAGGCAACTCTGCAGGCTTAAAAGCAGGAGGAGAAGAGGTGTAATAATATTTTTCATCATAGAATATGTGCTTTCTGAATTCCGGCTGCAAGTTAGAAAATTAGGGTGAAGTAATAAACTCGTAGGAGTTGCCGCTTGATTCAAGGAATTTGATGAAAGATGCAAAAGAGATCACAAGGGTTGCGTTGTTTTCGTTGGGATGAAAACTGATACGATCGGCCGATTGCAGCTTAGCATCAATAAGCAGGTGAACATGGTTCTCATGATCGTTGATGATGCCGAATGGAGAAACAGAACCGGCACTCAAACCCAGGTACTTCTCCATCCTATGGGGAGATGCAAAGGAGATTTTTCCCTGCTTCAGTCGCTGTTCAAGGTCTCGGATATTCAGCTGCCTGCGGTGATCCAGGATCACCAGGTAGTGCTTGTTGCCCTTATGGTTTCTGAAGAAAAGATTCTTGCAATGTGCTGCATCAATATCTTTCCAGTAAGGAAGGGCCTCTTCAACGGTAGGAACCGGGGGGTGCTCATAAATTTCGTAGGGTATATGTTGTTCATCCAGGTACTTGATTATGGCTGCTCTTTTACTCATTATTTTTATACTGTTTTATCTGATCAAATTTGATAGCTGTACCCGGTTCCTGACCCCTGTTTTCACAAAAATCCGGTGGGTATGGTCCTTCACCGTTTGAAGGGAGATAAACAAGTTATCGCTAATTTCCTGGTTAGAAAGCCCGCGACAAATGAGCCGAACCACATCGCACTCTCTTTTGGATATCTCATGCTGTGCGGCAAATGCTATCAGCCTGGACTCAAAATCTTCCTGGAGTTCACTATCCTGATCCTGGTGTTTGTTCATGTAGATATTCATAAAAAGGAGAGGGATCAGGTGCCAGGAGAGGAAAAACAGCAGGAAGAGTTGACGAAAAAGAGAATGATAAGAACTTAATGCCAGGGATCCTACGCAAAGGACCATGAATGCCAGGTACCAGGATGCAAACACCCTGATATATTTCTTTGCGGGGATGTCTCTCAGTTTTGCCGACAGGAGAAAAATATAGAAAAAGGCCGACAGGTACAGGATAATCATAAATCCAACAAATACCCACCGCTGTATATCAATCATTGTCTGATACTCTCCCAGTTTGAAACGGGTTAATCGTACCATGTAGAATCCGAACAGTACAAGGGCCCCCAGGAATACTAAAAAGTACAGAGCGATAAATAAGCCAGAAGGTTTCTTCTGAAAAAAGTCAATTATGCTTTTCAGGAACATAAATTTTGCCAGTGCCAGGAATGGAATACCCAAAAAAGCAGCATAGAGTCTTGCGGAGTGAATCACCTTCTGATCAACCTCCATCCGGGTCAGAAGATGCTCAAGTATTCCAGCACCAGCGACGCTATAGGTGCCAAAAATGTAGAGAAAAACCATGTAGTAGAAGAAGCTGCCGGCGAAGGGAGTCCTGAACCGCTTCATCAGGCGAAAAGAGAAGAAGATCGATATGGCACCTGCAATCAGGGGCATCAGGAGCAATATGAGTCGCCAGGTTTCAGCCATCATTTTTAGTTCGAATTGTTAATATACAACAAATGAATGGTTGCGTTTTAATGCGGAAGAGAAATCCTACTTTGGTATAGCCTGTCAGCGCTTCCTACTATAGTTGGATTTTTCAAAACACTACCAAAGTCTGAAGGATTGGGCTTAAACCTGTCCTACTTTTACTAACAAATCAAAATTCAAAATCATGGAAACTATATTTAATAATGAACAATATGATTTCCATCCCGATGCAGGAAACAGCTACTCGGTCGGATGGAAGGTGCTTAAAGCCTCTTTTGTGGAACTCCTGGTAATCTCCATTGTATATATGTTTTTGAGCGGACCCATTGGGACGATACAGTGGCAATTGGAATCCTTTGAATGGTACGCAGTACCCCTGGTTTTATTTGGGATCACTTATGGCGTTTTTGTAGGGGGGCCCATACAGTATGGCGCCAGCTGGGTATTTCTGAAAGCGGTACGCGGAGAACGTATTGAAGTGCGGGATATCTTCGCAGTCTTTCAGCGGAATTACTGGAATGCGGTCATTGCCAATGTTGTGGTGGGCATTATTATAGGGATGGGATTTGTGATGCTGATTGTTCCCGGGATCATATTTGCCTGCCGCCTGGCCTTTGTTCCCTACCTGGTTGTGGATCGCGAGATGGATGTGATGGATGCACTCAGGGTAAGTTGGGACATGACAAAGGGCTATGGAGGTCAAATTTTCCTGATGGGACTTCTGATCGTTCCCGTGGTAATTCTTGGGCTCATTTGTCTGGGTGTTGGTGTTGTGGTTTCAGTGATGTGGATCTCCGCCGCCTTTGCCGTAATCTATCATGCTGTTGCAAAGAAGGACGGTATTCCTGAACTTCAGTATCCACCCAGGTAAATTTTCTCCAGGCTTAAGGCTTCAGTACACCTATCTCTTTCCAGGTAACCAGCTGAATCTGCTTCTCCTTTAATAAATTGTGGAAGGTCTGGCTCTGAACATAATTCAGATCCTTCTCTCTCCAGGTAGCACCAAATGCAGGATGGTTCACAGCAACCGCCTGCATTTCTGCATTGTCGTAGGCCAGGTGCACAATCATTACGTTTAGCCCGGGGCTAACCTTTTCAACTATCTTCCCATATTCTTCTTCCCAGGAGGCTTCGGGGCCTTCCAGGTCCAACATAAAAAAACGGTCCACCAGCACAAACTCTTTCTTGATCATCTCTCTCTGCTCTTCAGGGATGCCCATGAGTAACATTCGTGGAACAAAAACGGGCAGATTGTACTCCATTCCCAGCTTAAGATAGATCTGTATCAGTTCCGGTTTTGCCAGCACACTTCCCATATGCGTGTCCAGGTGGGTGGGTTTGATGCCATAGGATAGGGCGCGGTCGATCTGTGCCCTGATTTCTTTTTCTGCTTCAGAGGGAACGGCATGTTGGGCCACCTCTTCGGTGGTAGGGTAGAAGTAGCCGTTTGAATCGAGCAGACTTGGTATTTCTGTGGAGGGCAACACCCCTCCGAATTTATAGTGATCCCATTCGGAGGTCAGAGTAATATGGATCCCCACATCCAGGTCGGAATGGCTTTTGTAATATTCCGCAAAATCGGGAAACCAGGGACAGGGAACCATTATGCTTCCGGAGGTGATTCCCCCGCTTGCAAAAGCAGCATTGCTGGCCTGGTTTACTGATTGGGCCAGACCAATATCATCGGCATGTATAATCAGAAGTTTTGCGTCGGCAGCATAACCCAGCTTTTCTGCCAGAGTTTGCTGGCCGCTGGCCTGAGCGGCGAAAACACTTACTGCAAGAGTGATCAAAAGGGCTGTTCCGGAATGCTTTTTCATGGTTTAGAACTTTTGTTGGTATAGCAAAGATAAAGATTCCATGGCACCATACTTAATGTTTTTCAGTGTTAATCACCTAAATCATATAACTTTCCCCATCAAATTTGTGCTGCATTAAGTGCTTTCCGGTTTTTCATAGAGACCGAACAGAAAATCGGAGGGGTGCTTTTCCAGGTACATATCTTCAAATTGGATAAGATCCTTCAGAACCTTTTTTGACCCGGAATCGGAACTTGTAAAATGGTGGGAGATGTCCTTGAGCACACTCATCAGGATGTTCCCGCCATATGGTTTTTCGATACGTATATTATAGTGTGCATGCAGTGCCGGCAGGATGGAGGCAGAGTCGATACATTCAGAAGGGTCAGCCAGGATCATCCTTAATAGGCCTGATCCGTAAAACCTTTTTTTTACGAGTGTTGCCTTAAACCTGGTTTTGTATTTGTCAGGAACCAGTTTCAGGGCCTGGTTAATAGCTAAGCGCTGTTCTCGGGGAAACTGCAGCCGTGTGGGCCCGACGTATTCGTTAATGATCAAGAGACCCCCGGGCTTCAGGGTTTTTTTTACCGGCCCGCTCAGAAGTTCTTCCACCCTGTTAAAATGATGTAGGGAAGAGTTAAAGAGCACCAGGTCGAAGCTTTCTTTGGGGAACTCATATTGGTTGAAATCCACACAGGTAAAAGAGATATTATTTAATCCACGTTTTTCAGCTTCCCTCTGAGCCTCATCCACCCGATTTTGTGCAATGTCAATACAGGTAATTTTATGGAAGCCCGGATGGGCTGCAAGCTCCATCTCATGTCCGCCAGAGCCACTTCCCAGGGAGAGAAGTCGTAATCCTTTGGCATCTTCCAATAGATCGTTTACCAGGAACTGTTTGTAATTGATTTGCGGATCGCCCGAGATCAGATAGTTCCATCGTTCTCGGATAAGGGGAATGAGCCACCAGTCAGAATGTTGTTTGGCCGATGGATCAAAAGCACTTTTAGTTCGGGCAAGGGCATCCAGCTTCAACTTTGAGACCAGGAATCCAGGGCCCCGCTGCCGGGCTTTTGTATAGCTTTCAATAATATCGTCGAGGGTGATCAATCTCATCTTGCAAAAAGGAGCCCTATGAACTGTTTTATCATGGGATTAAATGTAAATAAAAATGGCTTACTCTGGTTAAACGTTTGCTATTGACGGGCTTTTTGATTCAACAAAAGTTGCACAACTCTTTTAGATTAGCATTCGCTAAAAAACTAAGATTTCATTGATTAGTTTCTTAACCTTTTTTACTTTCGCAAGCGGTAACTATTCTTATATTAACCGGTGGCAGTAATGTTAAGAAAACAATTTTTAAACTAATAATAAGGAGATTTTGACATGAGAAAAGCAACATTTATTTTCGCAGGAGTTGCACTAATATTTATTACCAATATTTTTGCACAAGACCCACCTCGTAATAAAGATAAGGCGGGTGCACAAGATTTCGCCGGTATTTCAAGATACGAAGGAGCTTTTATCCAAGAGTATAACACGTTCAATTATACCGATTTTTATATGGGTTTAGGAGAAGCTGTAAGAAAAGATTTTGATGGACACGGCACGTTTTTCAGCAAGTATTTATCGTTAAAAGGGAAATTATATAATGCACAATATTTAATACCTTCTGAAGAAGGAATCATGAAAGTTTATGAAAATTACAAAGATGCTTTAACAAAGGCTAATTATACAATTCTTTATACAGAGCGTAACAAGAATAGTTGCTTTTGGGGGGACGATTATTTTGGTGGCGACCAGCCTTTTGCCAAACAAACAAGAGATTATTATGGTATCGGAGGTTGTGACCAAGACTATTATTATATTGTTGCTAAAGGAGTAAAAGATTCTCTTGATATATATGTTAGTTTATTTATTTCTATAGGTAGTAATTATGGGAAAAGTTTTGTCGGCGTTAACCAAGCTGTTGTCGAAACTGTTCCTTTAGAATTAGGATTAGTTAAAGTTGATAATATTTCCCAAAATATTGACGTAACAGGTCATTCGATTTTTTACGATATCCATTTTGCAACAGGTAGTGCACAAATTGATACAAAATCAGATAATCAATTAGAAGAAATAGGCGCTTATTTAAAAGCTAATCCTGATAAAAAATATTATGTAGTCGGACATACTGACAATGTAGGAGATTTTGAGTCTAATAAGATATTGTCTGAGAATAGAGCAAAAGCAGTTATTACAGAATTAACAACAAAATACGATATTGATGTTAATCAATTAAAACCATTTGGCATTGCTAATTTATCACCTGTAGTTTCTAATACAACAGAACAGGGAAAAGCAAGAAATAGACGAGTTGAAATAGTGGAAAAATAATCATACTACTGCCAATATATGGAGGTCTTCAGCCCATTCTGAGCTATCTCAGTATGCTTAATATCAGAACATAACGAAGGAAAGGCCCTAAGGATGCGCCTATTAGTCTGTGGGATGTACTGGAATCGAACCAGTGACCTCTTGCCTGTCAAGCAAGCGCTCTGAACCAACTGAGCTAACACCCCTGTGGGTCGACAAAGTTAAAAAAAAACCTTTATTACCTGTATGCGGTTTTTTGATAGGCCTGACCATCCATAACACGATTGATGGTCTGCTTGCTGATAAAGACAGATATGGAGATATACCAGATGCCTGAGGATTCAAACTGGGAGTAATCCACATCCTGCCCAAAATCCTGTCCGCGAAAATCCTTGTTCAGGAAATCGTCCATGTAATACTTAAACTTCAGGTTGAAACCACTGGGAAACTGTATTCCAGCGAAAAGGGAAGGGATCCAGGGATTTACACGGTCACTGGTCCACTCGGTAAATTTGTATTTCTCCTCATCGATGAATTTCTTTTGTTTGTAGTGAAACATCCATTCGTATTCACCTCCTGCATATACAAAGTAGTTCTTGCTGAAAGAGCCTACTTTAAAGGCAAAAGGGAAACCCAGGGAATAGCTCCGGTGCTTGATTTTGGTGTTTTTATTAAAATCCGGGTGTGTATTGTCCACATCATAGCCCACATTCTGAAAATAGCCCTCCATGATCAGTCCCACATTTCGGATGGCTAAACCGGTATATAAACCAATATTGTCTGTCAGGTCTATATTCAGTTGTTGCTGTGTATGAAAAAAGAGGGTGAAACGGAGATTAGTACTAACATCTGTACCATTGAAGTTCATATTGGCTCCGGAAAAAATAATTTCACTCCCTGCTGAGTGATAGATACGCTTTTGCTGTGCGTTGATGGCAATTACAGATAAAGCCAGTACCAGTAAAAGAAGAGTGAGCCTCTTGCTTATCAGGCGGTCAAAGCGATCCATCAGCAATTTAAGTATGGGGTGGTTCACATCGAAGTTGAAGTTATCAATCTGCTTTACTGGAAGGACCTTGGGAGAAGTGCCGGAAATAAAGGCAGCGTCGAGTCCGTCCAGTTCATCTATGGAAATGGTTTTTTCCCTGATTCGTATTCCTTCTTTGGTAGCGATTTCTAGCACATGCCTCCTGGTAATTCCCGGCAGGACATGCTTTTCAGGAACAGTAAGCAAGCTTCCGACAGGATCGATGAAAAAAATATTGGACCTGCTTCCTTCAGTGATCTGAGAGGCCGGGTTCAGCAAAAGCGCTTCATATACCTGATGATCCCGGATGTATTGACCCACCGCAGATCTGAAAGCATTGTCCCATTTTTTAATGCCCGGATTGGGTCGTTGGTGAGGATAGCTTACCAGTCTGACACCATTTTTATACATCATTGTGTCAGGGTAGAAGTAAGAAATAAAATAGCATTGCAAGACCGGCTCCTTTCCAGGAGATTGTTGCACGCAGATCCTGATGTTGCCGTTCCGGAATGGATTTTCTGCTAAAAGCAATCGAAGATTTTCTTCGATTCTTTGCTTGCCCGGATAGTGGATCGCTGATTCTGAAAGAGAAGCCCGGAGTCGCTCCAGATGTTCGGGCAGGAAAAGGAGTTTTCCCCCGATCAGCCGGATTACCTCATAATAGATATCGGCAGACATATCCGGAACAAAGCCGGATATAGCTGCCGACACTCCATTTCTTACATAATTGTCACCTAATATCTTTCCTGTTGTCATTCTACCCTGATGGAGGCAGCCGGATTCATCCGTGAGGCTTTAAGAGATTGCCAGCTAACGGTGATCACGGCTATGCATAGTGATAACAACAAAGATATGATAAAGGTCCAGAACGGGAAGTCGATCCGGTAAGTGAAATTTTGCAGCCAGTTAAGCATAGCAAAATAGGAGAGAGGCCATGCCACAATATTGGCTATGATCACCCATCTGGAAAATTGTGATAGGAAGAGGTAGAGAATCTGGTTCTGAGAAGCGCCCATTACCCTTCTCACCCCTGTTTCGCGGGTTCTCTTTGCTGTCATGAAAGAAGAAAGTCCGAGCAATCCCAGGGCAGCAATGAAAATGATAAGTAGGGTAAAAGAGATGACCAGGGCGAAGATTGTTTTCTCTTCTCCATAAAGGGCCTTCAGTTCGCTGCTCAGGTAACTGTATTGAATGGGATAGGCCGGATTAAATTCGTCCCGTTTCTCCTCGACCCACTGCAGAACCTCCTGGAAGTTTTCATGGTCCACTCGGATTGAAAGGGTTCGCATAAATTGCGCATTCTCATTACATACCATCACCAGGGGCTCTACCGGATTGTGAAGTGATCCATAGTTATAGTCCTTTACCACTCCTACGATTTCGCCTGTGGGATTGTTAGCTCCCTCGATATTGACGCCGCGGATAAACTGCTTTCCAATGGCATCATCGCCCCATTGCAGTTCTCTTACAAGTGCTTCGTTGACCACAAAAGCATTGGTAAAATCTGATCCAAATTCCCGGTCGTAAAAGCGACCCTCCACCAGGGTCAGACCCATTACCTCCAAATAATCGTAGCTAACAAAACATTGGTTAAATGCTTTCTCCCCCATCTCGCCATCATTTGTTTCGGCTGTCATCACCTGCTTGCCATAGAATCGGCCCGGAGCTGTCGTAGATAAGGCTGTACCCTCCACCGATGGATGCCTTTCAATTTCTTCCATAAAAGCGTTCACATTGTTGATGATGGTGGTATCATTCAATGTAAGCATCAGGATCTGTTCCCGGTCAAAACCCAGGTCCTTTTTCTGGATATAGTCCATCTGTGTAGCAACCACTATGGAACCGATGATCATCACTGCTGAAATCATAAACTGTGCAATCACCAGCCCGGTCCTCAGCCATCCCCGGTCCTTGTTGCTTATTCCGTTGCCTTTCAGGATGGAAACGGGATTAAAGGATGCCAGGTAGGTAGCCGGATAGAGGCCCGATAGCAAACCTGTAAGCAATGAGATTCCCAGTATAAACAGGAGAATGGTGGGTTGAAGGATGGTGTGGAAGGTGAAGAATGTTCCTGCAAGGCTGTTGAAAAGAGGCATGGCCAGAATGGTCATGAGTGTTGATAACAGGCCAGCCAGCAGAGCCATAACTACCGATTCACCCAAAAACTGGGATCGTAATACTCCCCGGTTGGCACCTCCCACTTTTCTTATCCCGATCTCTTTGCAACGATTGGTGGCACGTGCGGTAGTCAGGTTGGTATAGTTGATGCTTGCAATGATAATCAGCAAGAGCGCAATTACAGCCATGATGTATACGTAGTTCATATTTCCCTTGGGAAGGTCCCAGGTCAGTTCATCTTGCAAAAAGTGAACCTCGGATAGTGGAGTGATGCGGAGACTAAAGGAGGCCTTGATCTGATCGCCCAGGCTCTTCATATATTTTTCATAAAACCCGGGAAATTTTGCCAGTACCATTTCGGGTGTGGTATTCTCGGCCAGCAGAACATAGGTGTAGCAAGCTACATTCCAGAAAGAGCCTGCACTGCGATCGTTAAATCGTTCACTTCCGATCTGATCCTCTATGGTTGCAGTTGAGATCAGACCGTTATAACGAAGGTGAACATTGTCAGGAAGATCCTCAAATACACCAGTTATATTAAAGGTAGTTCCTTGCAGGTCCTTCATACTCTCGCCTACCACATCCCAGCTGCCGAAGTATTTATGGGCCAGCGAGCGGCTAATTACCATGGAAAAGGGTGCCGTGAGGGCGGTGTTCGGATCTCCTGAAACAAAGGGAATGGTGAAAACGTTGAAAACAGTTGAATCAGCAAGCATAATGCTATCTTCCTTAAAGGTGTCCTCTCCATGTTCAAAATAGAAATCTCTTCGGGCCAGTATACGGGTCTGATCAACAATTTCCGGATAATCATCTTTTAAGGTAGGACCAAGAGGGATCTGGGTGATGGCTGTCAGGTCCTGTTTTTCGTTGATGAAGAAATCTCCTTCGAGTCGGTATATGCGTTCATAACTTGCATTATGCTTATCATAAGTAAGTTGGTCCTGGATGTAGAGAAAAATCATTATACTGGCCGTGATCCCGATGGCCAGTCCAAGCAGGTTCAGCGCTGTAAAAAACTTATCCCGGCCGGCATTTCTGACCAGCGAGAGCAGATAATTTTTGAATAAAGACATCGAGCGTGAAGTTTTTGGTTATGCAATCTATAGTGATCTCAATAGCAGTGCCAAAGCATTTAATATGGTAAATATCAGCATTATAAGATTATACTCTTGTCTTGGGGTTGTCCGGATTCGTATAGGTGGTATCCGTTAACGGACACTTGGTGATTCCTTTGAGCTAAAAAATAAATTGCTACTTTTATACTTATCT